>DBFOIV010000201.1:0-30045 GCA_048489175.1 Collinsella sp.
GATAACTGAATAGACTGTCTGACAAAATCGAAACCCGCACCAACCAGCCCTTTTGCTATCCCGGCGGGGTCCGCGGATATAGTTTATCGCGAGTTCCGCACGCAAAGGAAAGCACTTAATGTGCTTTCCGTCTTGCGCAGGACTGTAGAGCAGCAAACTTAACCCGGCCCGGCCCCCGATGGCCCCAGACCGGCGGGATGGACCAGTTCAGATGGGGCTTTGATGCATGGGTGGTCTGTTGTTGTGCAAATGGGTATCATACTGTGGTTATTGCATCGACTCTGTGATGCATGTTTGTACGTTCCCGGCGGTCGGTTTGCCAGAAGCGCCCCGTCGGTTGTTCCAGACCCGTTTCGAAGAAAGGAAACCACACTAACCTATGGCAGCTAAAAAATCATCTCCCTTGAAGATCATCCCGCTCGGCGGCCTTGACGGCATCGGTAAGAACATGACGGTCTTCGAGTGCGGCGACGACATGGTGCTCGTCGACGCCGGTCTCATGTTCCCTGACGACTCCCAGCCCGGTATCGACCTGGTGCTTCCCGACTACACCTATGTTTTGGAGAACGAGGAGAAGCTCCGCGGTATCGTCGTCACCCACGGCCACGAGGA
Source organism: Collinsella sp. (assembly GCA_048489175.1). GTDB lineage: Bacteria > Actinomycetota > Coriobacteriia > Coriobacteriales > Coriobacteriaceae > Collinsella. The sequence continues at coordinate 613 of DBFOIV010000201.1, forward strand.
CCACACCGGTTCGCTTCCGTACCTGCTGCAGGACCTCAACAATAAGGTGCCCATCTTTTCGAGCAAGCTGACGCTTGGCTTTATCGAGGGCAAGCTTTCTGAGTTCCGCATCCGCGCACCCAAGTTCCGCGAGGTCAAGGGCGGCAGCCATGTCAACCTCGGCGGCATCTCGCTCGACTTCTTCTCGATGACGCACTCCATTCCCGGCGCTCTGGGCGTGTTCATCCGCACCAACCAGGGTACCGTTATGCACACCGGCGACTTTAAGCTCGACCAGACGCCCATCGACGGCGTCACGCCCGACTATGCCGCTATCAGCCGCTTTGCCAAGCAGGGTATCGACCTGCTGCTTTCCGACTCCACCAACGCCACGGTTCCCGGCTTTACCAAGTCCGAGGCCGAGGTTGGTCCCAACCTGCTGCACGCCATCAAGAACGCGCCGGGTCGCGTGTTCGTCGCGTCGTTCTCGAGCCACATCCATCGTTTGCAGCAGATCTGCGATGCCGCCCGCAAGTGCGGCCGTAAGGTCGTTGTGACCGGTCGCTCCATGCTCACCAACACCCGCGTCGCGCGTGAGCTGGGCTACCTCAACATCGACGACGCTGATATCATCGATGCCTTCGACATTGATAACCTGCCCGACGATAAGATTGTCGTCATGTGCACCGGTTCGCAGGGCGAGCCGCTGTCGGCCCTGTCCCGCATGGCCAATGGCGAGCACAAGACGCTTTCCATCCACGAAGGCGATACCGTCATCCTCTCAGCAACTCCCGTTCCCGGCAATGAGAAAGCCGTCCAGCAGGTCGTCAACAGCCTGGCCAAGCTCGGCTGCGACGTGTGGGATAAGAACCGCGCTCTCGTTCACGTCTCCGGTCACGGTAGCCAGGAGGAGCTCAAGCTCCTGATGGCCATGGCCAAGCCCACGTACTTTATGCCGGTTCACGGTGAAGCCGTGCATCTGCGCGCTCATGCCCAGCTGGCCCGCAAGATGGGTCTCAAGGACGATCATATCTTTATCCTCGACAACGGTGACACGCTCGAGATGCGCGGCGGTATCGTCAAGCGCGGTACGCCCGTCGAGTCCGGCGTCGTCTACGTCGACGGCCTGCGTATCGGCGATACCGACCCCATTGTCCTGCGCGATCGCCAGAAGCTCGCCAACGACGGTATGGTCACGGCCGTTGCCATCGTCTCGCTCAAGCACAAGAAGATCGAGGCCATCGAGTTCTCGGGCCGCGGTGTCTCGTTTGCCATCGACGACCAGTTCTCCGAGGATGCCTCCGCATCCATTATGAAGACGATCGAGAAGGGCAAGTTCAGCTTTACGAGCAGCGGTTCCGATGCCATTCGCAAGGCCGTGCGCGATTCGCTCTCCAACTTCATCTGGAGCCGTACGCGCACCCGCCCGATGATCATCCCGGTCGTCATGGAGGTTTAGTTTGGCGCGCGGATCTGCACAAAACGCCAAAGGCAATAAGGCCAATAACCAACCGGCATCTGCTAAGGGTGCCGGTTCCCATCTGCGTGCCAATAAGGGTCACGAGTCCGAGTTCGATGATTTCGAGCCCTTGGTTGAGCCCTCGGCCAATCGCGATATCGCCGGCGTGGTCATTGCCGTTTTGGCGATTGCGTCCTTTATTGCCGTGATTTCGCCGGCGACTGCGCCCGTTACGGCTGCGGTTGCCGGTTTCTACCACTTGGGCTTTGGTCTGGGCGCCTACGTGCTGCCGATCGTCATTTTGCTGTTTGCCGCCACGCTCTTTTTAGGCGAGGACTCGCCGCTCAACGCGCGCTCTGTTGCGGGCGGCGCCGTGGTCTTTATCGCCGTCGTCTCCATTCTTTCGTTGATGGTGCCAGGTACGAGCGACTCGTGCGACCTTATGTTCACGCCGCAAAATCTGTCCGCCTCGGGTGGCTACATTGGTGCGTTTATTGCGAGTGCGCTGCAGAATGCCCTGGGTAAGCCTATCGCGATGGTGGTCCTGTTGGGCCTTGTCGTCGTGGGCCTGGTCATCATCGGCTTTTCGGTGGGCGGCGTTTTGCGCTCTGCTCGCGACCGTGCGGCCGATTTTGCCGAGCGCCGTCGTGCCGATGTTAACGCGAGTCCGTGGGGTGACGATGAGGCCCTGTCGGTGCCCGGCGTTGCCCGTCCTCACCTGAGCATTCTTCGTCAAAAGGGCTCCGATGCTGCCGTGACCACGGTCATGGGCAACGATGTGGACCCGGTTTTGGACGATGACGACGAGGACGAGGATCCGTTTGTCGACGTGTCCGATGCCGTGGAAGCTGAGCGCGCTAAGACGACGCTGTTGCCGCGCCGCCATGCCAAGAAGGGCAAGGCTGCGCCCAAACTCAATACGAGTGAGCCCGACCCGTCTTGGTCCGAGAGCGAGATTGAGCTCACCGAGGACGATGACGAGGACGACGAGGCTCCGATTGAGACCGCAAAGACAACTTTGCTGCCGCGTCGCCATGCAAAGCGCGACCAGGTAACCGGTCAGCTTTCGATGGAAGACGACCCCGATAAGATCGACGAGTCCGAGCCGCCGTTTGCCGTTAATCCTGTCTCGGCAGCTCCGCAGATCCCCGATTTCCTGAAGCATCCCAAGGTTGCCGATACGGCTGTCGCGGACGCTGTCGAGGTGTCTACTTCTAGCGATGGGGGAGCTGACAATGCCCCCGCAGATAACGAGGGCGAAGAAGAGGACGGTCTTAAGCTTCCGCCGCTCGAAATCCTGCACGCCAACCCGCAGTCGGCGTCTTCCGCGTCATCTGACAAGGAGCTGGAACAGACTGCCGAGTCACTGCAATCCACCTTGCTTGAGTTTGGCCGCAGTGCCCGCGTGGTCGGCTGGATCGCCGGCCCCACGGTTACGACCTTTAAGCTGCAACCTGGCGAGGGCGAGCGCGTGAGCAAGATCTCAAGCCTCGAGGACGATATCGCGCTATCGCTTGCTGCCCAGTCGGTGCGTATCTTTGCCCCGATCCCCGGCACCTCGCTTGTGGGCATCGAGATCCCCAATCGCAAGCGCCAGAACGTCAACCTGGGCGACGTGCTTCCCTATGTGAAGGGCGGTCCGCTCGAGCTCGCCATCGGTCGAGATGCCGAGGGTACGCCGGTCGTCGCCGACCTTGCCAAGATGCCCCACCTGCTGATCGCCGGTACCACGGGTTCCGGTAAGTCGGTCATGATCAACTCCATCATCACGACCTTGCTCATGCGCGCCCTTCCCGAGGACGTTCGCCTGATCATGGTCGACCCCAAGCGTGTCGAGCTCGCGGGCTATAACGGTCTGCCGCATCTTTACGTGCCTGTAGTGACCGAGCCCAAGCAGGCCGCGAGCGCTCTGCAATGGGCCGTGTCCGAGATGGAGCGTCGCCTGAAGGTCTTCGAGCGTCTCAACGTGCGTAAGATCTCGACCTACAACGAAAAGCAGGCCGCCGGCGAGTTTGAGCATTACGATAACCCGCCGCAAAAGATGCCCTACCTGGTCATCATCATCGACGAGCTCTCGGACCTGATGATGGTCGCCGGTAAGGATGTCGAGGCCTCGATCGTGCGTATTGCTCAGCTGGGCCGTGCCGCCGGTATCCACCTTATCGTGGCCACGCAGCGCCCGAGCTCCAACGTGGTGACGGGCCTCATCAAGGCCAACATCACCAACCGCATCGCCTTTAACGTCGCCACGGGCATCGACTCGCGCGTCATCATCGACCAGATGGGTGCCGAAAAGCTCACCGGTTTGGGCGACATGCTGTTCTCCAAGGTCGACTGGGGCAAGCCCCGCCGTATCCAGGGCTGCTTTGTCTCGGATGATGAAATCAACGAGATCGTCGAGTTCGTCAAGTCGCAGAGCGAGCCCGACTACCACGAGGAGATCCTGTCTGCCGTGGCGCCCGCTTCCATGTCCATGGCGGGTGGCGGCGGCATTGTCCGTACCGGAGTCGCCGAGCCGCAAGACGATGATCCGCTCATTTGGGAAGCCGCCCAAATTGTGGTGGAATCGCAGCTGGGCTCCACATCTGGCCTGCAACGTCGTCTGAAGGTTGGCTATGCGCGTGCCGGGCGTATTATGGATATGCTGGAAGAAAAGGGTGTCGTCGGCCCGCCCGACGGCTCCAAGCCGCGCGAGGTCCTGTTGGACGAGGAGGGGCTTGCCGCGCTGGAGTCTGTCGACGCCGAGATGGCACGTGAAGATCGTGAGTTTGGAGGATTCTGATGGCTGCACGCTTTGGTGACATGCTGCTCGAGCAGCGTCGCCGAATGGGCCTTTCCATTCAGCAGGTCGCCAACACCATCAAAATCAGGCCGCAGATCATCGAGTTTTTCGAGACCGGTAACTTTGCTTCGATGCCGCCGCGCGGCTATGCGCAGGGCATGATTTCGAGCTATGCTCGCTTTTTGGGCCTCAATCCGCGCGAGGTCGTCAATGCCTACTTTGACGACCTGATGGCTTACGAACGCGAGACGTCGCAGCAGGGCGGTCGTTTTCAGGACGCCGCCGGCTACGTCAATTCGCGTTCCTCGGTCGATAACGGGCGCTTCCTGATGGTTCAGGGCGGTCGTTCGACGCGTTATGGACAGCGTCCTCAGCAGGCCGGTTATATTACCGAGACGGGTTCGGGCGAGGAGATTCGCTCGCAGCGTGACCGGTTCCGCAGTACGCCGATGCCCGAGGACCGTGCACTTCCCGCTGCTCGCGGCGTGGCGCGTGACCCTCGTGCCGGCTACGGCGACGGCGGCTATTCCGATCGCGGTTACCGTGGGGTCTCTTCTGGTCGCTCTCGTGGCGGCTATGCGGACGCCGATACCACGCAGGTGACGCCGCGTCTTCGCTCTCAATCACAGCCGTATGGCCAGCGCTCTTCGGCTTCGCGTTCGGGCCAGCGTGGCTATCAAGGCCGCGGTGAGCTTGCGCCCCGTTCGGGTCAGCGCGGCCTTCAGGGCCAGGGTGGCTATCGCGGCCGATCCGATAGCAATCGTGGTCGTATGCCTCAGGGAGGCGGCCGCAGCAGTTCCAGTCGTGGACGCGGCGGATCACGTACTCCTCAAAACAACGGGCTCGATCCGCGTATCGTCTACGCCGGCATCGGTGCCGTTGCGCTGCTGTTGATTGTGCTCATCGTGGTGCTTCTGCGCGGCTGCGGCTCCTCGGCGCCCGAGGCGACGCCTGAGACGCCCGCTGCCACCAAGACAACGACCAAGAAGTCTTCCAAGAAGACCGAAACGGTCGACGAGGACGAAGACACCGATGAGGCGACGGATGAGTCGACCGATTCGGACGCCACCAAGACGACGGCTAAAAAGGAAGAGAACGAGGTAACGAAGGTCAAGGTCTCCGTTGCCAAGGGAAAGACCGCGTGGATTGAGGTCAAGGTCGACGGCAAGTCGGTCTATGGTGCCCAGGCGACTGGCCCCTTTGAGCAGGAGTACACGCCCGAGTCCTCGATCGAGATCACCACGTCCAAGCCTTCCGATGTCACCGTTACCAAGAACGGCGAAAAGGTCCGTTACGATACCAAGACCTCGGGCGTGGCGCGTGTGACGATCACCGTTCCCAAGAAGGAGACGACTGATTCCGAGAATGGTGAAAGTTCTGAAGGTACCGATACCACCGACGGTACCGATGCCACCGACGGTACCGATGCCCAGTCCACGGATGGCGCCGATACCGCAACTGACGGTCAGACGCCCACCGATTCTACCGACTATTCGTACGATAGCTACTAAGCTGCTCGTACGCGAAAGGAAACATCATGGCTAAAGATTCCAGCTTCGACGTCGTGTCCGAGGTCAACATGCAAGAGGTCGACAACGCCTTTCAGCAGGCCACGCGCGAGATTTCCCAGCGCTATGACCTTAAGGATTCCGGCGCCACGATCGAGCTTTCGAAGGGCGACAAGCTCTTTACGATCAACGCCCCGGCCGACTTTGTCTCCAAACAGATTATCGACGTGTTGAGCTCCAAGCTCATCAAGCGCGGCATCGACCTCATGGCTGTCTCGTGGGATGCTCCGCAGGCGGCGTCGGGCGGCACCGTGCGCGTGCTCGGCCATATCGTCGAGGGTATCGACCAGGCGACCGCCAAGAAGATCAACAAGGACATCAAGGACCAAAAGCTCAAGGTCAAGGTGACCATCGAGGCCGACAAGCTGCGTGTTTCCTCTGCTTCGAAGGACGCGTTGCAGACCGTGATCCAGTTCCTGCGCGACCAGGACTACGGCCAGCCGCTGCAGTTCACCAACTACCGCTAATATCAATCGAAAGGACCGCTCTCCAACATGGATACACCTTTGGGCTCCGTGCTCTACATCACCCTCGGGTGCGCTAAGAACGAGGTTGACACCGACCGTATGCGTTCTCTTTTGACCGCCGCGGGCTACGAGGAGGCATTCGACCCGCAGGATGCCGATATCGCCATCGTCAATACATGTTCGTTCCTCGCCTCCGCAACGTCCGAGAGCATCGAGACCACGCTCGAACTCGCCAACGAGGTTCAGGACGGCGTTCGTTCTTGCCCCATCGTTATGTGCGGTTGCGTGCCGTCGCGCTATGGCGATGACCTGCCTGACGAGTTGCCCGAGGTCGCTGCCTTTGTGAAGGCCGACGAGGAAGACGGCATCGTGGCGGTCATCGATGGCGTGCTGGGCGTCGAGCGCGAGATTGCAGCCTATATCCCGCAGGTCAAACGTACCGTCGAGGGTGCTGTCGCCTACGTCAAGATTTCCGATGGCTGCAACCGCTTCTGCAGCTTCTGCATGATTCCCTACATCCGCGGCCGCTATCATTCGCGCAATGCCGAGAGCATCATCTCCGAGGTGCGCGACCTGGTTGCCGGCGGTGTGCGCGAGATCGTGCTGATCGGCCAGGACACGGGCATCTGGGGTACCGACTTTGCCGACGAGGACGTCGCCGATGGCTCGCCGCGCAATCTGGCGCAGCTGCTGCGTGCCGTCGCCGAGGCCGTACGCCCGCACAACGTCTGGGTCCGCGTGCTCTATCTGCAGCCCGAGGGCATGACTGACGAACTCATCGAGACGATTCGCGATACGCCCGAGGTGCTGCCCTATATCGATATCCCCGTGCAGCACTGCGACGCGCGCATTCTTAAGGCCATGCGTCGCTCCGGTTCACGCCAGGAGCTCGAGGATCTGTTCCGCGACCTTCGCGAGCGCATCCCCGGCATCGTGATTCGTTCCACGGCCATGGTCGGCTTCCCGACCGAGACCGACGACGAGTTCCGCGACCTTATCGACTTTATGGACACCGTCGGCTTTGACTACACGAGTGTCTTTGCCTACTCGCGTGAGGAAGGTAGCCTGGCCGCCAAGATGGAGGGCCAGGTCGATGAGGAGGTTAAGCTCGAGCGCGCCCAGGAGGCCATGGACCTGGCCGAGTCGCTCGGTTTTGCCGCCACCGCCGCCCATGTGGGCGAGCGAGCCCAGATAATCGTCGACGGTATCGAAGAGACCGAGGATGGCGCCGAGCTGATCGGCCATGCCTGGTTCCAGGCGCCCGATTCCGATGGCGCGGTGCATCTGGACGCCAGCGAGGCGTCCGTGGGCGATATTCTGACCGTCGAGTTTACCGATAGCTTCTGCTACGAGCTTATCGGTCATGTTGTGGAGTAGGAGAGCGTCGTGGCTAACGAGAGTAATAAGGAACTGACGAGTGTCTGGACGCCCGCCAACATCGTGACGTGCGTTCGCATCGTCTTTATCCCGGTGTTCATGATCGTGTCGGCGCTGTCTCACACGAGTGTTGCCGGTACGGATTGGAGCACCTTCGACGGCCCGCTCGCCGCCGCTGCCTTCATTCTGTATGTGATCCTGTCGTGCACCGATAAGGTCGACGGTTATCTGGCGCGTTCGCGCAACGAGATCACCGACTTCGGTAAATTCTTGGACCCCATCGCCGATAAGCTGCTCGTGTTCTCGGCCCTGCTGCTGTTCTTGGATTTTGGCGCAGTGACCGTGTGGTCCGTGTTCATTATCCTGTTCCGTGAGCTTCTGGTGAGCGCCCTTCGCATGGTCGCGAGTGCGGCCGGTGTGGTCGTTGCGGCCGATAAGCTCGGCAAGTACAAGACGGCAACCACGATGGTCTCCATTTGCGGTTACCTGTGCGTTTTTGCTATGGCCGGCTTGCACCTTGGCCCGGTGGCGCTGACGCTCGGCATCTACTCGGTGTCGCGCTTCCTGTACGCCGTTGCCGTTGTCCTGACCGTTATCTCGGGCGCCCAGTACTTCTGGAACTGCCGCAAGATCGTCTTTTCGGTCTAGGTCCTGGTGGGTATGACGGACTCTTTTGAGCAGATTTCCGCACATAACGAGGAGCTGGCGCGTGATATTGTCGAGCGCGCGAGCGCTCGGGGCGTGACGGTTTCGACGGCTGAGTCGCTGACGGCGGGTATGATCGCCTCGACGATTGCCGATATCCCGGGCGCCTCGGCGGTGCTGCGTGGCGGTGCGGTGACCTATTGCGATGAGATTAAGCATCGCGTTCTTGGTGTTGAGCAGGAGACGCTTGACCGCTATACCGCGGTGTCGCATCAGACCGCGCGCGAGATGGCGGTGGGTTCGCTGGAGCTGTACCAGAGCGATATTGCAGTGAGCGCAACGGGTTATGCCGGCCCCGGCGGTGGCACTGAGGACGATCCGGCGGGCACTTTCTATATTGGCTGGGCGCATCGTTCCGCCGATGGGGGCGTGCCGGTTGTGGACTCTGTGCGCTGCCACTATGAGGGCGACCGTTCGTGTGTTCGTGCCCATGCGGTCACGGAGGCATTGGGTCGCATTGCCCTTGTGCTCAACTCTATGGAATAGACGTGTTTTAAGGGGCCTTCGAGCCCCTTAATTGTGGAGATAGGGACCTCCGGCGAATTTTATCTTTGTGCAGGTAGTTGTCGTATTTTTCCTCGTCATGATTTTCTTGGTTCGCCTGCGGTCAAGTTTTTGGTCAGTGTTTGGTCGGCGTTTGGTTGGGTTTTGGAAAGGTCGGCTGCATATGATTTATCTGAACGGTTGACCACGAACAGCCGTTCGTTTAATATCGATGCAGGTTGTTAAGAGGAGGGCTATTCATGGCCAAGAATTCAGGTCCCGTACGTACCGTTCATGCTCGCACGACGGGTAAAGAGCGCGATGAGATGATCGCCACCACCAAGGCCGAGATCGAGAAGAAATTCGGCCAGGGTTCCATCATGAGGTACGGCGACGGTGGCCCCGAGCTCGAGGTCGAGGCCATCCCTACGGGCGCTCTGGCACTCGATGCCGCTCTGGGTATCGGCGGTGTGCCGCGCGGCCGAATCGTCGAGATCTACGGTCCCGAGTCCTCCGGTAAGACGACGCTTTCGCTCGAGATCTTGGCCGAGGCCCAGGCAATGGGCGGCGTTGTGGCATTTATCGATGCCGAGCACGCGCTCGATCCCACGTATGCCGCGCGCATCGGCGTGGATATCGACGAGGTACTCATTTCCCAGCCCGATACGGGTGAGCAGGCGCTCGAGATTGTTGACATGCTTGTGCGTTCTGGTGCCATCGATGCCATCGTTGTCGACTCCGTCGCCGCGCTGACCCCGCGTGCCGAGATCGAGGGAGAAATCGGCGACACTACGGTCGGTCTTCAGGCTCGCCTGATGAGCCAGGCGCTCCGCAAGCTCGCCGGCTCGCTGTCCAAGTCCAACACGACGTGCATCTTCATTAACCAGCTGCGTGAGAAGATCGGCGTCATGTTCGGCAACCCCGAGACCACGACGGGCGGCCGCGCCCTTAAGTTCTTCTCTTCGGTGCGTATCGACATTCGCCGTATCGACAGCATTAAGCTTAAGGACGAGGTTATCGGTAACCGCGTGCGCGCCAAGGTCGTTAAGAACAAGGTGGCAGCTCCGTTCCGTTCTGCTGAGTTCGACATCATGTACGGTACGGGCATCTCTAAGGAGGGCTCGATTCTGGACATGGCTGTCGAGTGCGGCATCTGCAAGAAGATGGGCTCCTGGTTTGCCTATGGCGAGGACAAGCTCGGCAACGGTCGCGAGGCCGCCAAGGCGTTCCTGCGCGAACACCCCGATTGCGCTGACGAGATTGAGCATAAGGTCCGCCTTGCCTGCGGACTTGAGTTTGATGACGATGCTCCGTCCGAGGTCGAGCTGACCGATCAGCCTGCGCCTGAGGAGTTTGACGAGCTTTACGCCATCGATGGTTCCGCCATGCTCGATGATGACGACGAGTAGCGGTTACGCTCATGTCGTATACGGTGACCGAGGCCACGGTCGTCTTTCCCGATAAGAAGGCGGCCTCCTCGTTCTCGAGCGGGTATGCGTCCAAAAAGCCTTGCGCACATATCGATTGTGAGCTTGAGGGCGGTTTTGAGCGGTCCATTTGGATTCCCGTGCGGGTCGCGCGGCTGTATGTCAAAAACCGCCCCGATCTTCCCTGTGATTGGGACAACTTCCGTGAGGCGGTGCAGCTCATTGAGCGTAAATGTGCACTTACCATGGTGACCGAGATGTTATCGCGCCGCGACCATGCGACGGGTGAGGTCCGTGACAAGCTGGCTCGCTACGGCTTTCACCAGCCTGCGATCGATTTCGCCGTCGAGCGCGCCACCGAGTATCGCTTTTTAGACGAGAGCCGCTTTTGCTCGTACTTTATCGAGGAGCGCAAGCGGCGCGGTTGGGGACAGCGCAAAATCGAGACCGAGCTCAAGCGCCGTCATGTCGTGCTCGATGACATTCCCGGTTATCCCGAGGATTATTTTGCCGTCGAAGACGATTTGACGCGTGCGTCAGCCCTGCTCGCCAAGCGTCGTGTTCCAGAGACGCGCGGATTCGAAAAACTGGTTCGGTTTTTGATGGGCAAGGGCTTCTCGTATCACATCGCCGCCGATGCCGTTAAGGCACGTCTCGATGCCGAACGCGAGGAATGTGCAGTTTAGGCGTATGCGCTTTGTGGCCCTGCCGTTCACCGCGTTTTAGCCGCCGTGCTGGGGCCATTTATTTGACAGTTGTTGTGGTTCAACGTACGATAAACACTGTCATTTGCTTTGTGATATGTGCTCATCTGTGATGAGTTTGTTTATATGTTTATCTGTATCCGACCCGCATAAGCTGCGCCCATATTACTCAAATGTCGCGAGCCGTTCGTAAGGACGGTTCGCTTTGTTGTGTAACGAATCCATAAAAAGGAGTGAGCATGCCTATCATCGCAGCGCTCGTTGGCATCGTTTTGGGTGCCATCGCCGCCATTGCCTACATGCGCACCGCCAAGCAGGGTAGTCTTCACGAGGCCGACGAAAAGATCCAGTCGGCACACGCACAGGCTGAGTCCCTGATCGGTGATGCTAAGCGTCAGGCCGAGACCCTCAAAAAAGAGGCTCTGCTCGAGGCTAAAGAGGAGATCATCAAGAACAAGCAGGCCGCCGAGGCCGAGGACAAGCAGCGTAAGAGCGAGATTCGTACGCTCGAGAACCGTGTGATGCAGCGCGAGGAGTCCCTTGATCGCCGAAACGACGCTCTCGACAAGCGTGAGCACCAGCTGTCCAGCCAGGCCGGTCAGGTCGAGAAGCGCTCCCGCGAGCTTGAGGAGCTCTGCGCCAAGCAGACCTCCGAGCTCGAGCGTATCGCCGACCTGACCCGTGAGGACGCCCACAAGGAGCTCCTCGATAAGGTTCGCGGCGAGGTCACCCACGAGGCTGCCACGATCATTCGCGAGTCCGAGCAGCAGGTTCGCGCCGAGTGCCACAAGACCGCCCAGGAGATTCTGTCCCTGGCGATTCAGCGCTGCGCTGCCGACCACACAGCCGAGGTCACCGTTACCTCCGTGCACATTCCCTCTGATGACCTCAAGGGCCGTATCATCGGTCGCGAGGGTCGCAACATCCGGACCTTCGAGCAGGTTTCCGGCGTCAACCTCGTGATCGACGACACGCCTGAGACCGTCGTTCTTTCGAGCTTCGACCCGGTCCGTCGTGAGACCGCCCGTGTTGCCCTCGAGAACCTCATCGCCGACGGCCGCATTCACCCCGCCCGCATTGAGGAGATGTATCACAAGGCTGCCGACCTGGTTCAGCAGCGCGTGCGCGAGGCTGGCGAGCAGGCTGCCTTTGATACCGGTATCCACGACCTGCACCCCGAGATCGTCAAGACCCTTGGTGCCCTGCGCTACCGTACCTCGTTTGGTCAGAATGTGCTTCAGCACTCCCTCGAGGTTTCCGATCTGTGCGGCGTGATGGCTTCCGAGCTTGGCCTGGACGTTGTGACCGCCAAGCGCGCCGGCCTGCTGCACGACCTGGGCAAGGCAATCGACCACGACGTCGAGGGCCCGCATGCCGTCATCGGCGCCGAGCTTGCCCGCCGTTATGGCGAGAAGCCCGTTATCGTCCACGCTATCGAGGCTCACCATGCCGATGTCGACCCCAACTCGGTGCTCGATGTCCTGGTACAGGCCGCCGATGCTGTCTCTGCCTCTCGCCCCGGTGCCCGTCGCGAGTCTGCCGAGAACTACATCAAGCGTCTTGAGAAGCTCGAGGAGATTGCCAACTCCCATGAAGGCGTCGAGCGTACCTATGCCATGCAGGCTGGTCGCGAGGTCCACGTCATGGTTCAGCCGGACAAGATCTCCGATGCCCAGTCCACGGTCCTGGCTCACGATATCGCCCATCAGATCGAGGAAGAGATGGAGTATCCCGGTCAGGTGCGCGTCGTCGTGATTCGCGAGAGCCGCGCTGTCGATATCGCTAAATAACATGAGCGACGCGAACGAGCTCATCTCATTTATCGCGTCGATGTCGGGGGAGGGCAACCTTCGCGTCGAGGAGAACCTTGGCGAGGGGTATGTCCGCCTCCGCGTTTCGGAGGCCGAGCGGCGCCAGGCAAAGCACGACATTCAGCATGTCGAGGATATCGTCATCGAAATGCTCCGTAATGCTCGCGATGCTGGCGCCGACAAGGTCTATCTCGCCACGACCAAGGAAGATGGCGTCCGCACGCTTGTCTTTCTGGATAACGGTTCGGGCGTTCCACAGGATATGCAAGAGCGAATCTTCGATGCCCGCGTCACCTCCAAGCTCGAGAGCATGAAGATGGACCGTTGGGGCGTTCACGGTCGTGGCATGGCATTGTTTTCGATCAAGCAGAACACCGATGAGGCCCGTGTGGTCACGTCAGGTGTCGATCTTGGCTCGGCCTTTAAGGTGAGCGTTGCGGCCGACCGCCTCAGTGAGCGTGCCGATCAGTCCAGCTGGCCCCAGGCTGTCAAGGATGAGGACGGACGTTATGTCTGTGCTCGCGGTCCGCATAATATTATTCGCGCTGCTTGTGAGTTTGCGCTCGAGGAGTTGCGTGGTTGCGATGTCTATCTTGGTTCTCCGTCTGAGATTGCCGCGACCCTTTATGCTCAGGCGTCAAGTCGGCTCGATACGTCGCGTCTCCTGTTCATTGATGACGAGAGCGAGCTTCCAGTTGTCGACCGTTTAGGCCTTGCCTCCGATGCCGAGGACTTTATCCGTATTTGCTCGGGTTTGGGTCTTGAGATGTCCGAGCGCACGGCACATCGCATTTTGGCAGGGCAGATTAAGCCCGTTCGCGGTGTGACCGCGCGTCTGCTGCGCGAGCGTGATTCGTCCTCGCATGCGCCGGCTCCTGTCGATCTCGCGAAGGATCGTCGCGGGCTACGTATTGCCAAGGATGACATGGCACAGTTTTCGCGTGCTGTGGAGCGCGACTTTAATGACCTTGCCGCCCGGTACTATCTCAACCTTTGCGGCGACCCTAAGATTCGCGTTTCGCGTGATCGAATCACCGTGACCTTCGATCTTGCCAAAGAGGAATAGTGCCTTTACCGAGTCCACTCGGTACGATAAAGTTATTGCAGTTAAAACGTACTTTTAAACGCAGGAGTTTCTTCATGGATTGCCTGAAGGTATCAAGCAAATCATCGCCCGCGTCCGTTGCCGGCGCCATCGCCGGCATGGTCAAGGATGGTGTACCCGTCAACATCCAGTGTGTCGGCGCCGGTGCTGTCAACCAGGCCATTAAGGCCGTGGCTATCGCGCGCGGTTTTTTGATTCCAACCGGTTTTGATATTTCCTGCGCGCCCGTGTTCTCCGACATCCTCATTAACGGGGAGTCGCGCACGGCCATCCGCCTTTCTATCTACGTTCACCAAATCAATCGAGCTGCTATGGATAACGTCGTCATGGATGATGTTAAGCCTGTGGCATAGCTTCTGCTTGCCTCGTTTCGCTCCCCATCGTTAGGACTTATGCACATGGACCAGCGTTCCGTACGCGATATTCTTGCCGCTAAAACCTACTTTATCCGCACCTTTGGCTGTCAGATGAATCAGCACGACTCCGAGCGTGTGAGCGGTCTGCTTGATTCGTATGGCTGCCTCATGGCGCTCGATCCCGAGCATGCCGATATCGTTGTGTTCATGACATGCTGCGTGCGCGAGGCCGCCGATACTCGCCTGTACGGCCAGTGCAATTCCTGTAAAAGCCTGCCGCCTTCGCCTTCGGGCAAGCGTGTGGTTGCCGTGGGCGGCTGCATTGCGCAGCGTGATGGCGAGGGCCTGCTCACCAACGTCGATAACGTCAATGTCATCTTTGGCACGCATTCTATCGCACATGTGGCCGAGCTCATTGCCGAGGCGTTCCTTGACGGCAAGCGTCATATCCGCACCAATGAGCATGAGGATACGGATGCCATGAGCATGCCGTGGCATCGCGAGACCCAGTATCACGCCTGGGTGCCCATCATGACGGGCTGCAATAATTTCTGCACCTATTGCATCGTGCCGTACGTGCGCGGTCGCGAAAAGAGCCGCCCCTTCGAGGAGATTGTCGACGAGGTGACTGGTTTGGTGCGCCAGGGCGTGCGTGAGATTACGCTGCTAGGCCAAAACGTTAACTCATATGGTCGCGATCTGTTTGGCAAGCCGCGTTTTGCCGATCTGCTGCGTGCCGTGGGCGATACGGGTGTGGAACGCATCTTCTTTACGTCTTCGCATCCCAAGGACCTGTTGCCTGAGACCATCGACGCCATGGCCGAGACGCCTGCCGTTATGCCGCAGCTGCACTTGGCCGTCCAGTCAGGTTCGACGCGGATCCTCAAAGAGATGAATCGCCGTTATACACGCGAGGACTATTTGGGCCTGGTCGATCGCATTCGCAACCGTATGCCCGATATCGCGCTCTCGACCGACATTATCGTCGGCTTCCCAGGCGAGACTGAAGAAGACTTTGAGCAGACGCTCTCGCTTGCCGAGACGGTCCGCTATGCCCAGGCCTATACCTTCATCTATTCCAAGCGTGCCGGTACCCCGGCCGCAGAGATTGACGATCCTACGCCGCATGAGGTTATTCTCGAGCGTTTCAACCGCCTGGTTAAGGTTATCGAGACCACGGCACATGAGTATAACCAGGGTGAGCTTCATACTGTGGTGCCGGCGCTCATTGAGGGCACGAGCAAGAAGAACGATGCGGTCCTGCTGGGCAAGAGTCCTAAGAATCAGACCGTGCATGCGCCTATTCCCGAGGGTTACAGTATCGATCAGCTTATTGGCAAGATCGTTGATGTTGACGTTGACGTTGCCAAGACCTGGTATTTGTCCGGCTCCGTTGTGGGCGAGCCGCGCTAATGGTTTCTCCCGGGGCAGGTCTTTCCGCCGTTGCGATCGTCGGTCCGACGGCGGTTGGTAAGAGTGATGTTGCCGACTGTTTGGCCGCTCGTCTTTCGTCCGAAGTGCTGTCGTGCGATGCGATGCAAATCTATCGCGGCATGGACATCGGTACCGCAAAGATGGCGCCCGATGAGTGTACGACGCCGCTGCGTCTCGTCGACATTGTAGAGCCGGGTGTGGCATATTCTGCTGCGCTTTATCAGGCTGACGCTCGCGCGCATGTTGAACGTCTCCTTGGTTCGGGTCGCCTGCCGGTTTTTTGCGGAGGTACGGGGCTGTATCTCAAGGCCGCCCTCGATGAAATGGACTTTCCTTCGGGTGAACTTGAGGACGATCGTCGTATGGGCTATCAGGAGCTTGCCGAGCGTATTGGCGAGGAAGAGCTGCATGCCCTGCTTGCCGAGCGCGACCCAGAATCGGCTGCTGTTATTCATCCCCATAATGTGCGCCGTGTGATTCGTGCGCTCGAGATGCATGATGATGGTATTTCCTATGCACAGCAAAAAAGTCAGTTTAGTGTTCCGCGCGAGCATTATCATGCTCTATGGTTTGGTCTGACGCGTAATCGCGAGGTGCTCTACGAGCGCATTAACCTGCGTGTCGATCTGATGTTTGAACAGGGTCTTGTCGATGAGGTTCGCGGTCTTATGGACCAGGGGCTGGGAGATGCCCTGACTTCGATGCAGGCAATTGGCTATAAAGAGATCATTGATGCTTTCAATGGCGTGATTTCTATGGATGAGGCTCGCGAACTTATCAAGATGCGTTCGCGTCGCTATGCCAAACGTCAGCTTTCGTGGTTTAAGCGCGATGACCGTATCGTGTGGTTTGATATGGACGAGTTTACGATCGATGAGGTCGTTGAGGACATCCTGCATCGTATTGAGGCTGCCTAATGGCCCGTTTCCCCCTTGTTCCCACGGCACCCGAGCCCGAGCGTGCCATATTAGTTGGTGTTGAGTGGCGCGACAATGCATGGCCACTCGATCGTTCGCTTGACGAGCTTGAGCGCCTGGCCCATACGGCTGGCGCCCAGTGCGTGGCGCGTTTGTCACAGCGTCTGGTTAAGCCGTATCCAAAATCGTTTATCGGTTCCGGTAAGGTTGAAGAGCTGTGCGGCTTGGTGCATCGCATGGATGCCGATGTCGTTATCTTTGACGACGACCTGTCGCCCTCGCAGCAATCCTATTTGGAGAAAGCCGTGGGCGAGCCGGTAAAGATTATCGATCGTACAGCACTGATCTTGGATATCTTTGGCCTGCATGCTCAGACGCGTGAGGGACGCCTACAGGTACAGCTGGCGCAGCTTCAATATCTGTTGCCTCGTCTGCGTGGCATGTGGAGCCATCTTGCCAAGGAGCAGACGCGCGGCGGCATCGGTTCGCGCTTTGGCCAGGGTGAAAGCCAGCTCGAGGTTGACCGTCGCTTGATTCGCAATAAGATTGCCGCGCTTCGTCGTGAGCTCAAGCAGGTTGAACAGCGTCGCGATGTCCAGTCCAAGAGCCGCATTGAGTCACCGGCGTTTCGCGTCGCGTTAGCCGGTTATACCAATGCCGGTAAATCGACGTTGCTCAATCGCCTGACCGGCTCTACGGTACTTTCGCAGGACAAGCTGTTTGCTACGCTCGACCCGACGACGCGTTCGTATCGCCTGCCCGGCGGTCGCGGCATGACGATTACCGATACCGTTGGCTTTATTCAAAAGCTACCGCATGGTCTCGTTGATGCCTTTAAGTCCACGCTGTCTGAGGTTCTTGGTGCCGATCTGATCCTTAAAGTTGTGGATGCCTCTGACGAGGACTACGAGCGCCAGCTCGAGGCAGTCGATCGCGTTCTTGACGAGATCGGTGCCGGCGAGCGTTTGACGCTTACGGTGTTCAATAAAATCGATCTGCTCGATAGTGTTGATCGATTGAGCTTCCGTCGTCGCTATCCCGAGGCCGTGCTGTTCTCGGCCCAGACAGGCGAGGGACTCGACGATCTCGTCGACCGTATTGCTCGTGAGGCAGCTGCTACCGATGTGTTGCTCTCTGCTGATATCCCGTATCGTGAGGGCGCCCTCATCACGCTGGTGCATGAGCAGGGAACCCTTTTGCACGAGGAATATCTTGAGGGCGGCGTTCGTATTGTGGCGAAGCTGCCGGTTCGTATCGCGCCGCGGCTCAAGCGTTATCGCACCGAGTAGACGAGCTCCAAAAAGCCCAGAATAATGGGTTGATGCAGCAGATAAAAGGGGAGTGCGTGACGTCCAAGGCTGGCGAGCGCCGGGACGGGATTGGCGTAGGCCCAGCTTGGGGCGGTCTTACCGATTCCCTGCGCTATGTGTGCGGCGAAGTATCCTGCAAGATACATAAAGATAAACGGGATGATGGGGTAGTAATCACCTGAGATAAATCCAGGGCTCGGAAATCCTAACCACGCCAGGTATGGGACAGGGTAGGTCGTCTTGGGGATGCTCCAGGTGAGGGCGAACAACACAAGGCATAGGGACATGCCCCATCTCGCCGAAATCTTTTTAAGGACGGGATTGGTCAACGCGACGATGCCGGTACATGCGGCCATACAGTAGATGATGCCAAAATTAACCGAATCGTCGACTGAGACAAGTGTTGTTGCCGACCAGACGACGAGTGCTGCTAAGGCGTATTTGGCGGCACGTTTGATATTGTTGCGCGAAAGAGTGCACATCCAACCCGCGATAAATAAAAATACCCAGCTGATGCTGGCGCGCCAGATGTCTTGAAAGACAGTCTGGGTAAACCAGGGCATATCCCAGTCGTACAGGTAGGCGAGATCGTAGCAAGCGTGAAAACCTGCCATTGAAATCATCGTAAACCCGCGGACGGTATCAAAGATGGTGATGCGTTTTTGCATTACGAGAACCGGCGCATCAAGCCGACGACTTTGCCCAAGATAGCGGGATTCGTTGCATAGATAGGCTCCATGGTGTCATTCTCGGGCTGCAGGCGTACGCGTCCCTGCTCCTTGTAGAACGTCTTGACGGTCGCTGAACCATCAATCATGGCCACGACAATTTCGCCGTTCATGGCACTCTTTTGTTCACGGACGATGATGTAATCGCCATTGAAGATGCCGACATTGATCATTGAGCTCCCATGCACCTCAAGGATAAAGGAACCCTGATCGGTGGCGATTTCGGTCGGGATAGTAAAAGTGTCTTCGATATTCTGCTCGGCCAGAATGGGAATCCCAGCCGCGACGCGACCAACGAGCGGTAGCGAGACCGTTCCGCGAGGTGCGGTGGGCTCGTCAGATTTAGAAATTGAGACAGAGGAACCGTCCTCGTTAAAGAGTTCCAGGGCGCGCGGTTTGGTGGCATCGCGCTTGAGTAGCCCGCGCGCCTCCAGGGCAGATAGATGGGCGTGCACGGTGCTGGGGGAGGAAAGGCCCACGGCAGAAGCCATCTCGCGCACGCTGGGCGGATAACCCTTCTCCTGCTGATATTCCTTGATGAAGTCGTAAATTTGCTGCTGACGCTTGGTAATTTTGCGAGCCATCAGGGCATCCTCTCTACCCATGTCAAACAAATGTTCGAATTTTGCTTGACAGGAACAACTGTTCGAAGATAATAATAACCGAACATTCGTTCTCGCGCTAGACATTTTTGTCCGCGCGGCTTGATAAAACTGTTCTCAGCAAAACACGCGAGAGGAGAACATGATGAACGCAACGAATATGATCCAGGGAAACCTCGCCCTTAAGCTCGAGACGCCTGCGGAACCCACTTTTACGGTTGTTCAGGGTGGCCGCTCCGGCTTTCAGCCTTTGACCGTAAAGCCTGCTCGCAATCAGCAGGCTGTAGTCGCGCCGGCCCGCGTTGCCCTGAAGGTTCCGACGATTGTCGCCGTTGCCGTTGCGCTTACGCTCTTCTTTGTCCTCGCTACATCGGTCTTTAGCGCTCGTCACGCCGCGTATGCCGAGTCCGTTTCCAATGTTACCTACGAGACCATTCGCGTTCAGCCTGGCGATTCTCTTTGGTCGCTTGCCGAGGAATATCCAATCGAAGGCCTTTCCACGCAAGAGACTTCCGACATGATTCGTAGCGTCAATCATCTGGAGCATGGTTCGCTCGCCGCCGGTGCGCATCTTAAGGTTCCTGCTCGTTCGTAATCATTATCGCGCTGCGCATGGTACCCTTGTTATCGTTTAAGAGGAGGTACCATGCGCTGTCCCAAATGCGGCAAGGCACATACCCGCGTCGTTGATTCCCGTATGCAGGAGTCAAATAACACCATTAAGCGCCGTCGTGAATGTTGCTCGTGTAACTATCGCTTTACAACGTTCGAGCGATGCGAAGACCCAATTGAGGTCATTAAGTCGGACGGAACCAAGCAGCGGTTCGATCGCAATAAGCTGCTCGTCGGCTTGATGCGCGCCACCATCAAACGTGATATCGACACTAAGAAGCTCAATGAGATTATCGACGACATCGAGGTCGAACTGCGCTCTCGCACGCTGACGGCCGTCACGTCTCATGAGTTGGGTGACATGGTGCTCAAGCGCTTGGCCAAGATTGACAAGGTGGCCTACATCCGCTTTGCCTCGGTCTACCGCGATTTCAAAGACGTCGATGAGTTTCTGCAAGAGCTCGACAAGCTAAGGTGATTTCATGTCGAACATTACCGTTAACATTAAGCGTCTCGACCCCACGGTCGAGCTTCCCAAATACGCCCATCCCACTGATGCCGGCTTGGATTTGCGCTCCAACGAGGACTGCGTCCTGAAGCCCTTCGAACGTCGTCTGGTCTCTACCGGGCTGGCCATCGCCCTGCCCGATGGCTACGCCGGCTTCGTCCAGCCCCGCAGCGGCTTGGCCATCAAGCAGGGCCTGTCTATAGTCAACACGCCGGGCCTCATCGACGCCCACTACCGAGGAGAACTCAAGGTTATCCTCATCAACCTGGATCCCTCCAACAACATCCAAATCAACAAAGGCGACCGCATAGCCCAACTTGTCATCCAAGAAGTCCCCACGGTCAACCTCATAGAAGTAGAAGAACTAGACGAAACCGACCGAGGCAACGGAGGCTTCGGCTCCAGCGGCGTCGCCTAGGGGCGCTCGTATCCCTCCCGCCCGGGGCTTACCTATATCATTCCATGCTCAAACATTCTCGCGTCGCTTCGCTCGCTGCGAAACTGCGCGTGGAACGATATAGGTAAGCCCCGGGCGGGCGGCTACTCGCTTGAAACAATATTTACTTTTCTAGTAAGCCGATGCGATAAAGGGACGCCTCCTTTGTCGCATCGACTTACTGTATTTATATTTTCTGGTTCCCCTTTTCAGATTCTACTGGTGGGGAATCTGGTATAGCCGCTAGTACGTTAACGCAGCTTACCTGTGGGAGGCCCCTATATATCGTCCCACGCGCAGTTTCGCAGCGCAGCGAGAATGTTTGAGCATGGGATGATATATAGGGGCCTCCCACAGGTAAGCGGACAGTCCAATGCTAGCGGATATGCGCGGGTTTTCCGCCCCAGTAGAAGCGGCAGAAGGCTCGTTTGCGCTTTTGGGGCTTGCCTACTAGCTCCATGGTTGCGATGGCTATGTCTTCGGCTGCGTGGGGGCGGCGTAGTACTTCGCCGTTGATGAGTAGCGCTTTGAGCGACTCAGGGTGGTCGTGCAGGTGACGAAGCGTCACGATGAGTTCTCGTGCGGTGGTGACATGCATGCTGGCGCCCATGCCGGTGAGCATCGTGGTGTTGGCCTTTTCCTGACCGTATGATTTGCCCAGCAGGATCATCGGCAGATGTGCGCATAGGCACTCGGTGACCGTGAGTCCGCCCGATTTGAGGATTGCCAGGTCGCAGCCGTGCATGAGGGCCGCCATGTCGTCCACGTAGTCCAGAACCGTGACGTTATCGAGCTTCATGGCGTCGAAGAGCGTCTTGAGTCGGGTGGCGTATTCCTTATCCTTGCCCGGTAAAAAGACAAAGTGCATGTCCTCAAAGCCGCGTAAGAAGGGGAGCGTTTGGTCCATCGCGGCACGGAAACGCACGTATGGTTGAGGCAAACTGGCGCCGGCCATCACCAATACGACGGTTTTGTCTATGGGGAGATTGAACTTGCTGAGCTCATCTTCGCGTTTGTAATCGGTATCGAAACCGGCTCGGATGGGGATGCCAGTTATGCGGATCTTTGACTCGGGAACTTTGCGCGGGCGCAGCGTTTCGGCCATAAACTCGTTGCCCACGCAGAACAGGTCGGTGTCCTTGTGGGGCCAAAAGCCTTCGACTTCATAGTCTGTTGGTACGCAGATGATCGGATAATCGATACCCGTAATTACGCGGGCGCCCACGGCAACATTGGCTGCTGTAATGTGCGTTGCGACCACGGCTATAGGCCTGCGGCGACGAATATATTCGTTGAAGGCGGGGAACATAATTCGCGACCATGCCGTGCCGCCACCCCAGAGAAGATGCCCCGTAAGCGTATATCGCCAGGTCAGGTCGTAAATGGGGCGCGTGGCTCCCGTAAAAGAAGCCGCGGTCTTATTGCCGTCGAATTTAATGCGTCCAAAATCAAGGATATCGAGCACTTCAATCTCAACATCCTCGGGGATGCCATTGGTGCCGCGGATGAGGTCGAATGCCTGCGCAATCGCATTTGCGGCGGCCTTGTGGCCCGAGCCGACCGAGGCGTGCACGATGGTCACGAGGGGTTTTTGCTGAGCCAAGAGCGTGGTTTGCTCCGATTGGGGAGCGCTGTTCGTGAGCAGGGGAGCATCGTCGCTCGTCTGCGTCTGATCCATCGATAACTCCCCTTCGACGTTGTAACACGGATTTATCATTGTAGTGCATGAGTGTCACGTTCACGTAAATTTGGGTATGAGCGCAAAGAACGACAACGTTTCGACGAGAGGACTCTTCATGACTACCGATCAGACAATCGATGTTGCGATTATCGGCGGCGGCCCCGCGGGCTATGCTGCCGCCATTTATGCGGCGCGTGCCAACCTGACGACGACTGTCCTTGAGCAGGGCATGTCTGGCGGACAGATCGCCACGTCCAACGAGATCGAGAATTATCCTGGCATTCCGCTACTGAGCGGTGCCGAACTTGGTGAGCGGTTTCAACAGCATGCTGAAGGCCTGGGGGCTCAAGTTGAATGGAGTATGGTGACAGGCGTCGATTACGATGCCGATGCGGCACAATTTACCATCCATCATGATATGGGCGATACAGCAGCCAAGAGCGTTATTGCGTGCATGGGCGCCACGCCGCGTCCTGCGGGCTTTGTTGGCGAGGACACGTATCGCGGTCGGGGCGTTTCGTATTGCGCAACATGTGACGGCATGTTCTTCCGCGGCAAGCAGGTCTTTGTTATTGGAGGCGGCAATTCGGCATGCGAGGAGGCGCTGTTCCTGTCCGACATTGCCAGCAGCGTGACCATTGTGCTGCGTCGCGATCAGTTCCGTGCACCCGAGGGCGTTGTGAATAAAGTGCTCGCTAAGGACAATATTTCAGTTAGGTACCAAACTAGTATTGTTCAGCTTTCTGGTGAAGCGATACCCATGACAATTACGTTCAAGGACAATGCGAGCGGCAAAACGCAAGCCGAGACCTTTGAACCTGGCTCATTTGGCATTTTTGTCTTTACCGGCACGCAGCCACATACCGAACTTGTTGAGCATCTAGTCGATCTGGCTCCCGACGGCGGCATCCTTACCGACGATTCGATGGCTACCCGTACGCCCGGCTTATTCGCAGCCGGCGATATCCGTTCCAAGCGTTTACGCCAGGTTGTGACCGCCGTTTCGGACGGAGCCATAGCAGCAACCAGCGCATACGCTTTCCTACGCGGATAAGTACGATAATATATCTTATGTAAGGTTGTTATCTATTAACTAAATGGCGGGACGATGCATCAGTGCACTGTCCCGCCATTTTTCTTGCAGGCTATATGGTATGCAAAACTAGATAACCTAGAATACAATATAGAAAATGAACGGAGGACCTTTATGAACCACGTTAAACACGTTATTCCGATGTCTGATTCGTCGGTCAGCATTAAGCCTGAGGATATTCAGCCCACTGTGCTGCCCGATGCATTTATTCAGTCCGATATCGTGCGCAAACTCAATACGTTGAGTCTGCCACGCTATGACCAGTTGCCCAATGTGACGCTCTACCGCGACCAGGTTATTGAGTATGTTGCGCTGTGGATGGAGCCGCTGTTCATTTGCGTTGAGCAGCCTATCATTACGCCATCGATGATCAATAACTACGTAAAGGTCGGCCTAGTGCCTGCTCCGGTCAAAAAGCAATATGGCCGCGAGCAGATTGCCCGCCTGATCGCTATCTGCATCTTTAAGCAGGTGCTACCTATTGCTGCTGTGCAGGCACTCTTTAACATTCAGCGTTTGAGCTACGATGCCCCGACGGCCTTTGATTATGTGGTCGATCAGCTCGAGGCATCGATTCGTGCGGCGTTTTCCGTCGAGCAGACTCCCGTGCCCGATACGGCGCATCAGGTAACGCGTGAGTCGCTGCTTGTGCGTAGCGCGGTATCGTCCTTCGTTTCGAAGGCTTACTTGATGAGCTATCTCAAGTTCAACGGGTTTAATAGCTAGCCGACGTATAAAACGGGCGGTACAAAGAGCCATCTGTCGCTTTGTACCGCCCGTATTTTTGCTTGATTGGACTTTATTTGCCCGAAGCCACGCCCATGCCGTAGCCGATAATGAGCCCATGCATTTCGGCATAGTATGAATCTAGCCCGTTACAGGGCATGATGATGGTTTTGGAGCCGGGCCAATGCTCGACTATGCGGTCAGTAAGCGCCTGGGCTCCAGCTTCGTTCTCAACGTGATCGATGACGACCTCGCCGCCCGTAAAACCCTCGGCTTCCATGGTATCGATGATCTTGTTGAGCATCTTCTTTTCGCCACGCGTGTGCCCGACGAGTTCGATTTTACCGGCCTCGCTCGCCGTGCCCAAAATGCGGATATTGAGCTTGTTGGCAATAACGCCGGCTGCCTTAGGGATACGTCCGGCTTTGGCGAGGTTTTCGTAATTGCACAAGCTGAAGAGGATTTTGCTGTTCTGCTCAAGGCTATCGAAGTATGCGCAAGCTTCCTCGAATGAGACATCCGGATTGCTTGCAAGATAGCGGTCGAACAGCAAGAAAATGAGGTCCATTTTGCCGCCAGCTGCGCGTGAATTGACTAGATGAATCTGTCGGTCGGGCTCCTCGGCAAGAACCATATCGCGAGCCGTGGCTGCCGCGTTGTAGCTGCCCGACACGCCCTCAGAGATCGGCATGCAGATGGTCTTGTCTGCCAATTTGAAGAGCTCGGCCCACTCCCCTACGCTGGGACAAGCGCTCGAAGAAGCGTTCGTCTCCGCCTGAACAGCGCAGTTGAGCTCATGAACATCGAGCGAAAGGTCATCGATGAATTCACGCTCCCCCACTCGAATTTTGAGGGGCGCAAATGCAAAGGTGGTATGGGGCGCGGTCGGTTGCCAATCACGGAGGTTGCAGCTTGAATCGGAGATAAGTGCCCAGCTCATAGAGGGTCCTTTCTAATTGTTCATCAACAATTATAGCCTTCTTGCAAACCGAATGGACGGCTATCTAGTTTTGAATACTAGATAGCCGTCTAAGATGAGAGAGAAAAAAAAGAATGGACCTCGCGACTTAAAGCCACGAGGTCCACATCCACACGCTGTGTAAGATGACTTAGTAGCGTACGAAGATGTAGTTATTGTTCATGCCGGCGGCAACGGAGCTGATGATAACACCCGTGTTGTAGTCGGAAGCATGAATCATCTGACCACCACCGATGTAAATGCCGGTGTGGTATGAGTTGACCACAACGTCACCGGGTTGCGGATCGGACACACGCGTCCAGCCCATAAAGGTGCCCGTGGTGCCCAGGCGGCAATAGCGACCAGTGAGGCAATAGCTAACAAAACCAGAGCAATCGAAGCTGTTCGGGCCAATTCCGCCCCAGGAATAGGCGCAACCAAGCTTGCTGTATGCACGCGAGACAACAGAACCGCCATCGACGGACTGGCTCGGAGCGGAAGGCGTCGGAGCCGGAGCAGGCGTGGAGGGCTGTGGCGTCGGAGCAGGTGCCGGCGTAGGAGCCGGAGTGTTGCCGCCCTGGTTGTTGTTATTGCTGGTCTGGCCACCGTTGCTGGTGTTCTCGGTCGTACCGGCAGTCTCGTTGCTCACCGTGGCCTTCTCGGCGGTGCTGGCGTTGATGCCGGCCTGCAGCGCGGCGTTGGCCTCGGCCTCGGCGGCAAGCTCGGCCTGCAGCTGCGAATCCAGGGAGTTTACGACGTTCTGGGCTTCAGCCTGCTGGGCGTTAAGCTCGTCGACCTTCTTTTGCGTGGCGGCGACGTTCTTCTCCTGCTCGGACTGCTTATCGGTGAGCTGCTGCTTAAGTTCCTTGACCTCTTGAATGGTCTGAGCTTGCTTATCGGAAACTTTGCCGTAGTAGAACAGACGGTTGAGCATATCGCTCAGGTCATCGACACCCGTCAGAACCTGAAGCAGGCTCAGACCGCCGGTTTTGTACTCGCCGGCGACATAGGTCGAGAGCTTGGCCTGGCCATCGGCGATCTCCTGCTGCTTTTGCGTGATCTCGCCGGCAGTCTGATCGAGCGCCTGCGTCTGCGTGGCGAGCTCATCGTAAATCTGCTGAGTTTGGGTACCGATCTGCTCGAGCTTAGTACGAGCAGCGGCAAGGTCGGATGCGGTATCGGCGTAGGCAGGAGCCGCGAGGCCCAAGCCCAAAACACAAGCGAGGGTTGCCGTAGCAGCGCAGCGTGCCATGTTATTGTGCGTGTTTGCTGTGCGCATGTAGCTTCCTTTCCAGTAACTAAGGGTAACGGCTAGTCCACCGTCACCAGGCTAAAGAGCTCCACATCGTCATCAGACGGCGTGAGCTTCTCGCGCGGGTTGAGAAACGCAAGCTCAAGGATACAACCGTAACCGACAAGCTTTGCGCCCATATCTCGCACCAGTTTACCTGTTGCCTCGACGGTTCCGCCCGTCGCGACCAAGTCGTCCAGAATCAACACGGTATCTTTAGAGCTGATAGCGTCGGCATGGATCTCAATTGAATCGGTGCCGTACTCGAGCTCGTAGCTCTGGCTTACGGTCTCGCGCGGCAGCTTGCCCGGTTTACGTGCGGGAACAAAGCCAGCGCCAAGGGCTACAGCCACCGGTACGCCAACCATAAAGCCGCGAGCCTCGGGACCCACGACCTTGGTGATTCCCATGCCGGCAAAGTGCTCGGCGAGGGCATCGGTCATGGCTTTGAGCGCCTCGGGATTGCCAAAGAGCGGCGTGATGTCTTTGAAGATGACTCCGGGCTCGGGATAGTCGGGGATGTCGACGATTTGAGATTCGAAGTCGTACATTGCATGACCTTTCAATGGGTTGCAGAAATTTCAGCAGCGGTTATATGTCCGCGGTGGCGGTGCCGGATTGCGAAGGGGCGACGACCTTGAGCGGCTTTACGAGAGAATCCTCGTGCGAAGCTGGCGCGGCTGTCTCTTCGTTTTTGGCCTTGGTGGACTCGGAGCGAGTGATTTCCTCATCGAGTGCATCGATGTCGGCGTCCTCGACCACGGCGTTGAGCGACTCAAAAACACGGTTCTTGAGCAGCGCGGTGTGCACGCCCTCCGTCAGGTCGTGAAGCTTCTTAAACGCACGCTCGAGCTTGGCGTCGCGCTCGTCATCGGAGGTATCCATTCCGAGCATGCTCACGAGCACCTGCTCAAACATCGAGGACTCGCGGTTGGCGGAAGACACGTACTGTCGCAGGTTGCGCGGCTCGATATGGAAGCGTAACAGCTCGGAGCAGTAGCGGATGATCGGGAAATCGCGACCATCGACAAGCTCACGATTCTGCGGACTCTTGATGATGCGAATGAGGTCGTTCTCGGCGAGCGAGCGGATAAACGAAATCTCGACGCCCAGCATATCGGGAATGGTTTCGATGGGATGCAGCTTTTGCTTAGTCTCCTTGGGCTCCGTCTTGAGCGGAACATCGGACAGCAAGCCCACCTCGTAGGCGAGCGTTGACAGGTCCGTGGCGTTTTCCAAGCGCTGCTTAATCACGTTGAGCGGCATGTAGCGAGTCTTCTGCAAATGCAGAATGACCTCCAGGCGATCAACGTCCTCCTTAGAGTACTGACGGTATCCCTTAGGCGTACGATGAGGGGTAATGAGCCCCTCATCCTCTAGAAATCTAATTTTTGAGTTCGAAAGATCGGGGTATGCGCCTCGAAGTAGGTTGACGACTTGGCCGATACTCAGATAGTTGCGTTCGGCCATGCCCTACTCACCGGTTTCGATGCGCTCCGGCGTGCTCTCGTGGTAGATGAGCGTAAACGTACCGATCTGGACGGAAGAACCGTCGTGCAGCGGGGCTGCATTGACGATGGCACCGTCGACCCAGGTGCCATTGAGCGAACCCAAGTCCTCGATGCGAGCGCCGAGGCCCTCGCGAATAATGCGCGCATGGCTGCGCGAAACGGTCATGTCGTTGAGGAAGATGCCGTTCGCAGGATCGCGGCCGATGGTGGTCACGTCATCCTCGAGCTCAAAGGCGGCACCAGTCTGCGGACCCTTGACGATGGACAGAACGGGGGCGGTGATGCGCACGTTGGCCATGAGGTCGGGAACAGTGACGTCGCTTGAAGGCACGCGGAATACGCAGGTAGCGTCAGCAGTCTTATCATTCTGAGGCATATTGTTAACCATGTTGTCCATGACAACCCCTAACTTATCGCGGACGTGCCGCAAATAATGAACCGTACGTAATCATACCCCAACGAATCAGTCTTCGATTTCAGGGTTCAGAAAGTCGATGTCCTCGTCCTCGGGATGCGCGAGAGCCTGTTTAATGGCCACTCCGCCCTTAATGGAGTAGATGACAGCCGTGAGCATGGAGAAGATCACGCCGCCGTACACAAAGAAGATGCCGAGGGGCACCGAGCTTCCGTTGAGGCCCGGGAAGGCCGTGAGGGTTGAAGGCAAAAGATGCAGGCCGTCAATAACGGGGAAACCGAGCAGCATGAGCGAGAAGCCGGTCATGAGCAGCGCAGTGGCAATCTTTCCGGGAAAGACGACATCGATGGGGCGACGATGATAATGACGCACGATAAGCGTGCCGATACCCAGATAGATGTCGCGGCCAATAATGAGCACGCAGACCCAGATAGGTAGCTCTCCGCGGACCACCAGCCCCAGCACGCCGGTGAACAGCAGTGCACGGTCGCAAATGGGATCCATGACCTTGCCGAGCCACGAGACCGTCTTAGTCATGCGGGCGATCTGGCCGTCCATCCAGTCGGTGGAGGCGGCAACGGCGTAGATAACGATGGCGATGACGCGATTGTTATCCGTCACAAACAGGTACAGAAATACCAGGGTGAGGATCAGGCGCGTAAAGGTGATGAAATTGGAGATCGTAAAGATCTTATTCGACGGGTAATCGGAAGTGCCGATAAGCTCCTTTTTGATCTTCTTTTTGATGCCCACAGGACTCCCCCGCTGGTTAACGACAAAACTTTCGATACTATACCCGTTCCGGCGATGTCTATCCAGCGTAAGCATAGAGAGTCCAGACATGTGGAGGGCGCTTTTAGGCGGCGGGGGATTTCGCATTCGTGTACATCAGCGTCCAAACATGTCGAAAAATGTCGATTTTGGTGGCTGATGTACACGTTTTGATTCGGTGATTACATCGAGCGGGAACATTGTTGCTTTGAGCAAA
>DBFOIV010000202.1:0-4683 GCA_048489175.1 Collinsella sp.
TGAAAGAGCAAGATCGCGGTCTCTTGGGGAGGAGACATCGATGAAAGCGAATTCAGAAAAAACTAAGCAGAGTAAAAAAGCGACGCGCCGTGTACTGGCAGGCGTTTTGTGCGGAGCCTCCGTGTTGAGCCTGGTACTGTCGCTCGTCATGCCTCCGATCTCGCAGGCCATTGCCAACGACACCCAGACAGTTTCTACCGAGGAAGCTGTAACGGGGAGTTCCTCAAGTGAGTCCGCTGCTGTAGATAACACCAGCGAGGATGCCGAAAACCAGAATAGCGCCGCCACCTCTGCGAACGCGGCTACTACTGTGAACAAGGGCATCTACAAGCCCACGTCTATCGGTATCGGTACGAATATCGATATCTCCACCCCCGATCCCGGCGTGGCCACCTACGTCGGCCGCGACATGTACATCGGTGGTAAGCCGAACAAAACTAGCACTCTTGATGCGAATAACGCCCCCACCGGCTCATATGCCGCTGAGGCGGAGGGCCTTACCGTGGTCCACGGCAAACTGGCCATGAATCCTATCAAGGAGAGTTGGGGCGGCCAGGGCTTCCGTTTCGGCACCGTTGGTTTTGGATCGCAGTTTCGTCCCAGGGAGGGAAGCACGGTGCTTGCGGTCGCCGGCATAAACAGCTTGATTGAGAACATGAATACCGGTCAGGGAACGACCTCAGATACTGCGACGGTTGGTGCTTGGACCAAGGGTGCTTGGGTCGGCAAGGCGGCAAAGACTGACTACCACCCTGGCTATGACTATACCGCGCAGATCGCCGGTCCCATTACCTATTCCTATTGGGATTCGAATGCTAACAACGGGCGCCAGTCTGTCGTGAAAAAGCAAGGTAATTGGTTCGAGGGCTCGGATGCTCTGAAGAGCGACCTGTTCAATCAAAATGTTGATTTGACTAATGTTAACGGTAACGATTATTCGAGCTACAACGGTGCAGATGGATACCTCTCGAAGCTATCGAAACAGCTCGCCTCGTTTGCAAATACCGGCACAGTTACGGATGGTTCCGCAATTAGCGACAACAGCTACGCAATCAACAAGTACGATAACAAGGGAACAAGCTATACACTCACTTTCGATGGTAGTGAGAAGTCTGTTTCCGGTGCGCTTGATACCAGAATCCCGAACTATAAGATTTGCAACACCGAGCGACTTATCACCTTTACCGGCGATGGAACTTCTATGCAACAGGTCTTCACCATTGCCGGTTCCGAGCTCTCCAACTTGAAGGATGGCGTCTACTACCGCGGCGTCGACTTTAAGTTCACCAATGTCCCCGAAGGCGCATCCATTGTCGTGAACGTTACAGGTGCTGGTCCTGTCGAGTTCCACAATGGCTGGCGCTTCTGGTGGGGCGATACAGAAATATCTCGCGGTTATGAGAGTAACGCCGATAAAGACCTTCGCGCGAAATACTCGCTGGCCTCCCAGTCCATCATGTGGAATTTTGTCGATACCACGAGCCTCACCATCCGTGGTGGCATTGCGGGCGAGGGTAGAAGCGACTGGGGCAATGGCGGCGGGGACGGCAAGTGGACCGACGATGACCCCGCCGCTGCTATGCTCGGATCGATTCTCGTTCCCAACGGAAGCTTCGACGACCATGTGACCACCAACGGTCGTGTGTACGTGGGCGAAGATTTCATGATGAACAACCCTAAGATCGCGTACAACTTCACAAATCTCGAGGGTAACTCGGCTTCCGTCATCGATATGGATCAGGAGCGTCACAACTTCCCGTGGTCTGGGTCGTATACACCGGACGGCTCTGCCATTGCGTGGAGCAAGGTCGACGCTGCGGACGGCATGACGCCGCTTTCTGGTTCCCAGTGGACGATATACGGCACTGTCGATGATGCCAAGAATGAAACGTATCCCATCGTTACGGTAACGGATGGCGGTGCCAATGATTACTCTTCGGATGATGGCGAGCTTCAGTTCAACTATTTGAATCAGAAGGCCAAAATTGGCGATCCCAACGATAAAGACTACTTCACGTACTACATTCGCGAGGTCAAGGCGCCGGCTGGTTATCAGAAGTCGGACACCATCTACTACGCAACCATGAACAACACCGGCGAGCAGGTGAACTATGTTCAGGGTCATGTGGACACGGTGAACGGAAATGAGCTCGTTTCATTCGATGATTCCAACACCACGGGCGCCATCTCCAACACCAAGATCACCGGTACGGTGTCTTGGACCAAGGTTGAGGAGAGCGACACGGGACACACTCCTTTGGCTGGTTCCGAGTGGGCGCTTACCAAGGTAAAGGATGCCGATGGTGCCGAAATTCCGGACGCTGCATCCCTGACTGTGATTGATAACGATACGAATGCGGAAGCTGTCAGCAACAAGTGGGCAGATTCTGATCCCGCCGATGGCAGGTTCAAGCTCGAGGGTCTGCTGCCGGGCACGTACACGCTCACGGAGACCCAGGCGCCGTTTGGCTACGAGCTGAACCAGACAACCTACGAGTTCACGGTGTCCAAGGCGGACGGTTCCATTGCGTGGACCGAGGGAAAGAAACCGAGCATTGTTGAGGGCACTACGTACATCTCCGATTCTCTCACCACCACGTCCGTGGAAATCCCGGTGACTAAGTCCGTCCGTAATACGGACTGGCCGAAGGATTCCAGCGGGAAATACGTTGCGTTCGACTTCAACATCGAGGCTACGGGGGATTACGCAACCAACGTGCCCATTCCTAACCCGGCAGACCTCTCCATTGCACCCACAGCAGGGGAGACCGACGCCGCCAAGCCCAACAACATCACGGCGACCTTTGGCGCCATGACGTTCAACAAGTCGCACCTGTCCGATACCCCCGGTAGGGCGGGTGACTACGCCAGGACCTACACCTACACGGTGAAGGAGGTCGCGCCTACCACCGGTGCCATCGATAAGCTCCGCTACTCCAAGGCCGAGTACCAGGTTGCCGTCACGGTGAAGGCCGTCATGAATGAGACCACTGGCAAGTACACCGGTCTTACCACCTCTACCACCGTTACGCAGATGAAGGACGACATGGGCAACACCCTTGGCGAGAACGGGCAGGGCGTCGTGGTTGAACCCTCCGCCGCCGCGCCCGACGCCATTCCCGCCTCCACCTTCACCAACACCTACTCCACCTCTTTGCCCCTTTCTGGTATGTCGGGCGTCACACTGACGTACCTTGCCGGCGCGGCGGTGCTTTGCGCTGCTGCAGCCTGGATGCACATTCGTCGCAAGGCGAATGCGAAGGGAGGTAAGCGTCGTGAATAAGAAAGTTTGCTCCTTCCCGATCTTGTTTGCGCTGCTTGCCCTCCTGATCGGCACCTGCGCGGTTGTGTTCCCCGCATCCGCGCAGGCCGCGCCGACCTCGACCGGTTCCATCACGGTGAGCGGCACCGTGGCGCGCAGCTACGACGCCTACCAGATCTTTGGCGCCAACGTCGTCGACGGCGACAGCGACGCCAAGACCGCCACCGATCTCGCCTGGGCAAGCGACGCCGTGCGCGACGCCGCGCTGCCTGTGCTGCACAGCGCCGGCATGCCCAATTCCCGGACCACCGCGCAGGAAGCTGCCGAGTGGCTCAACACCGATTCCCACCTTACGAGCGCGCTGAGCGCACAGCTCGCTCGTTCCCTCCAGAGCTCTTGCGCCGTGTCCGTGGCCCTTAACGCGGGCACGACGGCCGAGCTGCCCAGCGGCTACTGGCTCGTCGTCGCCGACGACGACGCCATTTCCCAGAACGAAGCCGGCACCGCGCCGATTATGGCCCTGGTGGGCGGCAGCGCCGTCACCGTCAAGCCCAAGGCCGCGACGCCCAAGGTGTCCAAGCAGGTGCTGGAGGACAGCACCTCCGCCTGGCAGAAGGCCGCCGACGCTACGGTCGCCGACGACCTGTACTGGCGCCTCTCTGCCACGGTCCCGGCGGGTCTTACCGCCTACGACACCTATACGGTGCAGTTTGTCGACACCATGAGCGCGGGGCTCGACCCCTCCAAGGTGGCCGCGAGCATGCGCGTGTACGTGGCGGCGGGGGCGGACGGCGGCTTCGACGCCGTCCCGACCGGCAGGGACGGCCGCGCCGGCACCGAGCCCGCGAAGGGCTGGACCGACATCACGGCCCAGTGCAGGGTCTCGGCCGACGGTAAGACCTTCACCGTGCGCACCGGCGACCTGATCGCCGCGCTCGGCGGGGCCGACGCCTTCACCGCTGGCGCCCGCGTGGTGGCCGTGTACAACGCGCCGCTCAACAGTGCATGCAACCACGGCATCGCGAAGGGCAGCCCCAACCAGGTCTACCTGCGCTATCCGCGCTCGCCCCTCGTCGACCAGTCGGGCGATGCCGGCTTCACCCGCACGCCGAGCGACGATGCGTGCGCCTACACCTGGGATCTCGCGCTCACCAAGCGCGGCAGCGACGGTGACAAGCCGCTTGCTGGGGCGGTCCTGAGCATCGCCGACGACCGCGGCCGCACGCTAGCGGCCGACGGCACGTGGGATGCAGAGGGCAAAGCCACCGTCACCACGGGCAAGGACGGCCGCGTGACCGTCTCGGGCGTGGACTCGGGCAAGCTGGAGGTCCGCGAGCTCAAGGCGCCCAAGGGCTACACCGCCTT
Organism: Collinsella sp.; assembly: GCA_048489175.1. Lineage (GTDB taxonomy): Bacteria > Actinomycetota > Coriobacteriia > Coriobacteriales > Coriobacteriaceae > Collinsella. The sequence continues at coordinate 4,628 of DBFOIV010000202.1, forward strand.
TGAGGGCACGCGCTCCGTGACGGTCAAGGCCGAGGGCCTGGACGTCGACCAGGTGG
>DBFOIV010000203.1:0-4892 GCA_048489175.1 Collinsella sp.
GCACCAGCGTCCACGCGCTCAACGACAACGCCGTCGACCTTTCCGTGCAGCTCGAACGCATTGTTGAAGGCGCGCGCTCGGACGGCGGCCCGCAGATTGAGCTTGAAGTTTTGGCCGAGCATGCGCCCGCAAATGTCGCCAACTGCTTTGCAGCGGTCCTGCGCGAGGCACTCTCCAATACCATGCGCCACGCTTGCGCCCAGACCGTCACCGTACGATGCATGGAACATCCGTCGTTTTACCAGCTTGTCGTTACCGACGATGGCGCGGGCGGGGTCCAAGCAAGCGGCCGCGGCGCTGCGGAGGGCATGGGGCTCGCCTCCATGCGCGAGCGCATCGAGGCGCTTGGCGGCACCTTCACCGCCGGCCCGCGTGCCAGCGCCGGCGGCTGGCGCGTGTTTGCCACCGTTCCCAAACAGCAAGGAGATGAGGACCGATGAGGCTCATCGTTGTCGACGACGACCGCTTAGTGGTCGATTCGCTCAAGATTATCCTGGGCGCCCAGCCGCAGATCGAAGTGGTGGGCACCGGCGCCAATGGCGACGAGGCGGTCGCGCTCTACAGCGAGCACGCGCCCGACATCGCGCTGCTCGACATTCAGATGCCGGGACGCGACGGCCTTTCGGCGGCACGCGAAATCCTTGAGCGCGACCCCACGGCGCGCGTGGTGTTTCTGACGACATTCTCGGATGACGAGTACATTGTGTCGGCGCTTAAACTGGGCGCCCGCGGCTACCTGATCAAGACCGATGTCGCCGCCATTCCGCCGGCGTTGGCACAGGTCATGGATGGCAAACGCGTGCTCGAGGGTAAGGCAATCGAGGACATCGATTTTGACGGAACGGGCGTCGAGGCGGGCACGCCTCGCCGGCCCGCGGCCTTTGCCAGCCTGACCGACCGCGAGTTCGAAGTCGCCGAGCTCATCGCCCGAGGCCTCGACAACAAGGAGATCGCCGCCACGGCATACATGGGCGAAGGCACCGTGCGCAACCACATCAGCTCGATCCTTGCCAAAATGGGCCTACGCAACCGCACGCAGATCGCCATCGCCTACCTGCGAGGGTAATTACCCAACGGCCAACCGCTCCGACAGAGCAAAATAGCTGTTATCGATTTAATGCCATTTCAAAACTATGCCGGTTTACGGGGCTAAGCTCAGGGCCCCCATCCATACCCGCGTTTTCCGTAAAATGACGGCTTGTCTACCTGCGGTTTTATTTTCACGGATATCGGCATGGTTGGGAGCGCGTGACTTAGCCCCGTAAACCGGCATAGTTTTGTCCGAGCGGCTCTGCACGAGCGCCTCCACAAGCCTCGCGGGACCAAAATGATCCGTTTTCCTCCGTCCCCAAGGAATCACCCGGAACCGCTCGCCACGAAACCTGCCCATCTACTACGTTTGACTCGATACCCTTGACCATACCCCCGTTTTCCAGAAAACCGCAGGCGTTCTACCTGCGGTTTTCTTTTCGCATTTTTTGCCGTGGTTGAGGGCCACCGCCCAAACGTAGTAGATAGGCCCATTTCATGGCGAACGGGCCACACGGATGTCCTCGCGAGGCCAAAATGATCCGTTTCCCTCTGTCCACGGGAGATCAAGTGCTGTTACGAATATGGTGTCATTTCAAAACTATGCCGGTTTACTACGATAAAAACGAGATTCCCGACCACGCGTGATTTTTTCGCAAAACTACAAGCCGTCTACCTGCGGTTTTGATTTTGCCAAATGCGGTGTGGTTGGAGGTGGGCGATTTATCGTAGTAATCCGGCATAGTTTTGTTCGCGACGGCACAACCGCGCGTTTAAGCGCGGGGCCGGTGGGGCAAAATTGCCCCACCGGCCCCTATTCCAGTTCTATCCCAGCGTTACTCCGGCTTGGTTTCTACTGTGGGAGTCTTGTCCGCTGCGACTGGGGTGCGGGCGGTGTCCATAGTCAGGCAGTGCTTGGGGCAGCTCTCGATGCACTCACCGCACACCACGCAGGCATACGGGTCGATCGACCACGTTCCACCCTTGCGATCGACCGCGAGCGCGCCCGCCGGGCAGCGACGCGCGCACATGCCGCAGCAAATGCACACGTCCATGTCGTTAACGATATGTCCGCGCAAGCGCTCGGGTACCGCGAGCTTCTCCTGCGGATAGCACACCGTTACCGGCTGCTTGACCATAGAACCCAAGGCCGTCTTGGCAAATGTCAGTAAACTCATGCCGCGCCTACCTTTCCGTGCAGCTAATGCAGGGGTCGATGGTCAGGATAATCATGGGCACGTTGGCAAGGAGCACGCCCTGCAGCGCATGCGTCAGACCCGCCAGGTTTTGCGACGTCGGCGTTCGCACGCGAAAACGGTCCAGGTTCTTGGTGCCGCTGCCGCGCACATAGTAATACGCCTCGCCGCGCGGCTGCTCAATCACAACCTCGCCGCGCGCACCGTCGGCCGGCGTGAGCTTGGTGCGCCCGCCGATACCGTCGTGCGGAATCTTGCCCACAAGCTCCTTGATAATATCCATGGCCTGCGTGACCTCGGCACAACGCACCTGGCAGCGGGCATAGCAGTCGCCATCGCTAGCAACGATAGGCTCAAACGCGGCCAGATCAGCATAGGCGCCGTCGCCAAACATGCGCACGTCGTAATCCACGCCCGAGGCGCGACCGAACGGGCCGACCATCGACAGATCCAGCGCGTCCTTCTTGCTGATCACGCCCACGCCGTGCAGGCGCTCGCCGCAGCTATTGTCGTCCAAAAACGTATGCACCAGGGTCTCGTAGTCGGGACGCATGGCGTCGAGCGTCTGGACAATGCCCGCCAGCTCGGAGTCCTCGATATCGTGCTTAAGGCCGCCGATCTCGTTAATCGACAGAATCACGCGCCCGCCGCAAGTGCTCTCAAAAATCTTGAGTATCTGCTCGCGCAGGGTCCACGACCGATAGAACAGTGCCTCAAAACCAAAGGCGTCGGCGAGCAGGCCCAGCCACAGCAGGTGCGAGTGAATGCGCGAAAGCTCGTGCAAAATGGTACGGATATACTGCACGCGGCCAGGCACCTCGATGTCGAGCATGCGCTCGCAGGCGCTGGCATAGCCGCAGCTGTGGCCCACGGCGCAGATGCCGCAGATGCGCTCGGCGATGTAGCCAAACTGGTGCATGTCGCGCTTTTCGGTGAGCTTCTCGAGTCCGCGGTGCACAAAGCCGATCTGCGGAATTGCCTCGAAAACGCGGTCGTCCTCAATCACCAGGTCCAGATGAAGCGGCTCGGGCAGCACCGGGTGCTGCGGGCCAAACGGAATGACGGAGCGATGTGCCATGGGCCTTACGCCTCCTTTTTCTGCTTGTCGCGGGCGGCCTTGGCGGCAAGCGCCGCGCGGACCTTGGCTGCTTTCTCGGGATCCATGGCAGCGAGCTTTGCCTCCATCTCGGCAGCCTTGAGCGCGGCCTTCGCAGCAGCCTCATCGTGCTGAGCATCGGAGCCCGCGGCATCGCCGGCGCTCGCAGCGCCCTCCCCTGCAGCAGCCGCAGCAGCGGCGGCCTTTTCGGCAGCGGCCTTGCGCGCCTTGGCTTCGGCGGCGGCACGGACCTTCATGGCCTTCTCGCGCGCGGCCTTCACCTCGGGCGTGATAACGCTCATGGGCTCGGCAGTCGAAACCTGGTAGAAAAAGCCCTTAAAGTCGATCTGCATGTCGGTAATGGCAAGGCCAAACAGGTCGTGGGCCTCATTTTCAAACGGGAACACCGCGGGGTAATACGAGCTGATGGACGGAATCTCCTGGTACTGGTCGATGCCCTCAACCACCAGGTTCTCAATCGCATAGCTGCCGTCCTGCGCAATATGCTCCTGAGCAGCACGAACGTTGATAAACGTATAGACCAAGCGATACGAGCCGTCGTCGACGTTGCGTTCAGCGTGCATTTGCACAAAGCGCGCGCCGACGCCCTTGAGCGCCTGCACATGCGGCAACAGTTCATCGATCCCGACGGTGGTATAGATAGCCTTTTGCATTACTCGGCCTCCCTTGCAGCGGCGGGCGCACCGTCAGCCGTGCCTGCGTCGACACCGGCCCCGGCCTCAGCCGCAGCCACAAACCCGTCCTCGCCCAGCTCAACGCCACCGTCCCAAGTAGTGGCACCGCCCACGGTAAGCGGGTCGCCGCCGGCGCGCATCACGGCCTCCTTCTGGTCCAGGATGCCGCACGCCTCCACGATGGCATCGATCACCGTCTCGGGGCGAATGGCACACCCGGGCGCGTACACGTCCACGGGAATCGCGCGGTCCACGCCGCCGATCACGTTATAGGCATCGCGGAATACGCCGCCCGAACACGCGCAGATACCGCACGCCACCACGCACTTGGGCTCGAGCATCTGGTTGTAAATCTGGCGCACGACGGGCAGGTTCTGGGCATTGACCGACCCCGTCACCAAAAAGATATCCGCATGCTTGGGGTTGCCGGTGTTGACCACGCCAAAGCGCTCCGCATCGAACAGCGGCGTGAGCGAGGCCAGCACCTCGATATCGCATCCGTTGCAGCTCGAGCCGTCGTAATGAATAACCCACGGCGAGCGCGACATTTTATGATCCATGGATGCCGCCTCCTAAATAAACACGTCGACGAGGATGGGCATAAGGTTGAGCAGGCCAAACACCAGCGCCACGCCCCATCCGAGCTTAAAGCAGCTGCGCCAGGTGCTGCGTGCGAAGGTGTTATCGATCAGTACCTCGACAAAATACGTCGCGACCATCACGACCAGGGCTACGACCCAGCTCACCGGGTTGTCCCAAACAAAGAACATGCCCACCCACATCAAAAACAGCACGGTCTCGCACCAGTGCATAAGGGTCATCTTGGCCAGCGTGCCGCCGCTCATCTCGGTGGCGACGCCCTGGACAATCTCCTGA
>DBFOIV010000204.1:0-5577 GCA_048489175.1 Collinsella sp.
ACCCTTAACACGTCCACCCTGGGCGTTCAGATGTCCTCGGCCTCGCAGGAGGCGCTTGCTAAGCAGAGCATCACCGCCAACCAAAAGACCTACTCCAACATCAACGAGTGCTTTGAGGCGCTCGAGTCCGGCGAGGTCGACTATGTGATCTGCGACTCCACGGCCGGCGGCTACCTTGCACGCCTGATGAGCGAGGTCTCCTATGTCGGTGCGCTCGAGGCGCCCTCGACGCTTGGTGTTGCGGGCGCCTCGTCCAATGACGAACTGTGCCGTGCCGTGAGCGACGCCCTCGACGACATCACGGTCGACGGTACGCTCGAGGCAGTCCACTGCGTCTGGTATGGCACGATGCCCTACGACCTCACCACTAAGACGGTTTCGGGCGCTAACGTGCAGCCGGGCGGCTCTGAGTCCAGTGAGACCACGTCCTCCGGCAGCGAGTCCTCCGATTCCAACAATGAGACCGCATCCTCCGAGGACAAATCGTCCAGCCAGGAAGGCACCATCACCGACGACGACATTAACAAACTCAATAGCTAGTTATTGCTAGGGGTGGTGTCTCCTATACGTTGGAAAGGACACCTCTTCACGGTTTCAACACGCACTGCCGGGCTTCCCCGATGGGGGAGCCCGGCTTTTTCATCCCAATAAAACTAGCAGGTCAAAGCCAATTTTCAGGACCAAATACAAAGCCGCCGGCCCCCTCCTATAGCGCACTTTGCCACAGAAAAGTGCGAGACTTCGGTATGCGGTATCAAGCAATCGTTATTCGGGTCTTTGGGAATCCGCGTGATTAAATGCACGGCAATGGGTACATAGCCAGTACAGTAAGTCCCCGAGGCAGATTGGAGCCACGTATGGATATCAAGGTTTCTGGACGCAAAACGACGGTAACCGATGCTCTGCGTGCGCATGTGGATGAGAAGATCGGCGAAGCGCTCAAGGTTTTCGATATCGAGCCCATGACGGTCGACGTCGTACTTCGTTATGAGAAGAACCCCTCGAACCCCAACCCGGCAATCGTCGAGGTTACGGTTCGTGCCCGCGGTTCGGTGATTCGCGTTGCCGAGCACGGTGCAGATATGTACGCCGCCATCGACCTCTCCGCCGATAAGGTCACCCGCCAGCTGCGCAAGTTCAAGACCAAGGTCGTGGACAACCGCCAGGGCGGTGCTAGCGCGGCGGATGTCGCACCGGTCGAGCGCGTCGAGGATCTGGCCGACCTGCTGCTGCCCGAGGAGGAGGACGACCTGCTCGTCCGCGAGAAGGTCATCGATGTCACCCCGATGACTGAGGAGCAGGCACTGGTGCAGACCGATCTGCTCGGCCACGACTTCTACGTGTTCGAGAACGCGACGACTGGCCTCATCAATGTGGTGTATCACCGTAAGAATGGTGGATATGGCATTATCAAGCCCCGCATCGAAACACTTGACGAGTAAAATACGTTAACTTGCATGAGTTAACGGTTGGCGGCCATCCCATGCGGGTGGCCGCCTTTTTACGTAAGGAGTCGCTTTGATGGACAAGGCTGCATCTACCGGCCATTCTGACCGCTGCCGCATCGTCGTCGATACCTGCTGCGACTTTAGCCCCGAGGTCGCCGCGAACCTCGATGTCGATATCCTGGGTTTCCCCTTCATTATCGATGGCGAGGAGCGCACGGACGATATCTGGTCGAGCATGAGTCCTAAGGAGTTCTACGACCGCATGCGCGCCGGCGCTCGCGTGTCTACCTCCGCCGTGTCGCTCGGTCGCTATATCGAGTTCTTTACCGAGTGCGCCAAAGAGGGCACGCCCACGGTCTACCTGTGCTTTACCTCGGCGCTGTCGTCGAGCTACAACTCCGCGTGCCAGGCGGCAGATGCCGTGCGTGCCGAGTATCCTAACTTTGAGCTCTACGTGGTCGACAACGCTCTGCCCTGCGCGACCGGTGCGCTCTTGGCGCTCGAGGCCGTGCGCCAGCGTTCGGCGGGACTGACCGCCAAGCAGCTGGTCGATTGGGCAAACGAGGCAAAGACCTACGTTCACGGCTACTTTACGCTCGAGAGCTTCGACGCGCTGGCTGCCGGCGGCCGCATTCCGCCCGCGGCGGCGCAGCTCACGGCAAAGCTCGATGTCAAGCCCGAGCTCTCCTACGACCTGGCCGGCTCGCTGTCGCTGATCGGCGTCAACCGCGGCCGCAAGAAGGCGCTCAAGTCCATCCTCAAGTCGTTCCGCGAGAACTACGTGCCCGACCGCACCATGCCCATCGCCATCATGACGGCCGATGCCGAGAAGGACGGTGATTGGCTCGAGGCCGCTATCCGCAAGGAGGAGGGCTGCGCCGACGTCACCATCATCCGTAGTTCCGTCGGTCCCACCATCGGCTCGCATGTGGGCCCCGGCATGGTGGCTTGCGCGTTTTGGGGCAAGAACCGCGCCGAGAAAGCCTCGCTTTCCGACCGCATCGCACGCCGTGTGCGCGGTGAGTAGACAGGCGCTGCGGCTGCAAGTGCCCTCAAGTCACGGCCGAAACGCTGGCACCGAGTATTTAACCTGGTAACAACACCCAACCCAAAAGGAAAGGTTTCATGGCAAACAAGCTCTCCGTCGCATTTATCGGCACCGGAATCATGGGTGCCCCCATCGCCGGCCACATCCTGGATGCCGGCTATCCCGTCACGGTCAACAACCGCACCAAGTCCAAGGCCGCCGCGCTTATCGAGCGCGGCGCTGTCTGGGCCGATACGCCGGCAGATGCCGTGGCGAACGCCGACGTCGTCTTTACCATGGTGGGCTATCCCTCCGAGGTCGAGGAGCTCTACCTGGCGGGCGACGGCCTGCTCGCGTGCACTAAGCCCGGCGCGGTCTTGATCGACCTCACCACGAGCTCGCCCGAGCTCGCCCGTGACATTGCCGAGGCCGCCCAGGTTTCTGGTCGCATGGCGTTTGACTGCCCCGTCACCGGCGGCGAGTCGGGCGCTATCGCCGGTACGCTCACGGCTATCGTGGGCGCTACCGAGAACGACATCGCGCCGGTCCGCGATATCCTTTCCACCTTTGCGGCAACCATCTGCTGCTTCGACGGCGCCGGCAAGGGCCAGGCTGCCAAGCTCGCCAACCAGGTGTCGCTGGGCGCCTGCATGGTTGGCATGGCAGACGCCATGGCATTTGCCGAGCTGAGCGGCCTTGACGTGGAGAAGACCCGACAGATGATCCTGGGCGGCACCGGTAAGTCCGGCGCCATGGAGAGCCTGGCGCCCAAGGCGCTCGACGGCGACTACAAGCCCGGCTTTATGGTCGAGCACTTCATCAAGGACCTGCGTCTGGCGCTCGCCTACGCCGACGACCGCGAGCTCGCGCTGCCCGGCGCCGACGTGGCCTTTACGCTCTATGACATGCTCGACGCCATCGGTGGCGCCAAGCTGGGCACCCAGGCCATCACGGTCCTCTACAAGGAGGAGGCCGACGCCATCGCCGCCGGTCTGGACTGGTCGCAGTATCGTCCCGAGGAGCACGGTGCTCACGAGGAGGGCTGTGGTTGCGGCGAGCATGGCGACGATCACGAGTGCGGTTGTGGCCATCACCACGACGAGGACCACGAGTGCTGCGGCGGCCACGGCCATGATGATGGCCACGAGTGCTGCTGCGGCCACCATCACGGGGAGTAGCGCCCATGAGCTGGACGTTCGTGGTGCTTGCGCTGGTGCTCTTTCTCTTTGCGATTTACATCGGCTTTTTGTGCGGCCAGTGGGCGTGCGAAAAGCGCGTCATCACCAAGCGCGACTACTGGATTGCCAACTTTGCGGGAGCGGCGGCAGTCGTCCTGCTAACCTGGGTGTTTTCGCTGTTCCCGCTGGTGCAGTTTGCGCCGATCGGCTGGCTCGGCGGCTTTATCGCCGGCCTTAAGATGAGCTTTGGCGAGTCCGTCGGCCCGTGGCGCAAGCACGACGAGGTCTTTAACGTCAACAAGGCACATCGCGCCGCCGCCGATGCGGGCGACGCCGAGGAGCGCCGCCGCGCGCGTCACAATGGTGCAGCCGACCGACAGCTCATCTCGGTCACCGATGACAGCAAGGGTGCTGGCAAGCACGCTAAGAAATAGTAAGAAGAGGTAACTATGGCAGAAAACAAGGAAGAACAGCTCACCGATGAGGAGCTGGCACAGCTTCAGCTGGCAGAGGAGAACGAGAACGCCGTCGACCGTCTGGTCAAGGAGCTCGGCTGCCCCACGCGCCGCATCCGTCAGTTTGCCGCCCGCGTGCTGCACCTGCTTGCCGAGCGCGATCCGCAGCGCGTCGTGCCCTGCGTACCCGCGCTGATCGAGGCACTTGACCGCCCCGAGGCTCAGACCCGCTGGGAGGCCCTCGATGCCCTTGCGGCGCTCGCCACCACCTGCCCCGAGCAGCTGGGCGATGCCTTTGAGGGCGCCGAGACCGCGCTGTTCGACGAGATTTCCTCCACGCTGCGCTATGCCGCCTTCCGCCTGCTGTGCGTGTGGGGTGCCACGAGCGTCGAGCGTTCGCGCGAGGCTTGGCCCATCCTGGACGAGGCCATCCAGTGCTACCACGGCGACCTCGAGTATCGCGACATGCTCGGTTGCCTGTACGAGTTTGGCCAGGGCGAGATTGACGCCGAGGTCGCCGAGAAGCTCGCGCTGCGCCTTAAGTTCGATGCCGAGAACGGTAAGGGCAGCTATCTCAAGGCCCGTTCGAGCGAGATTTGCGAAATGCTTGTTAAACGTTTTGGCCTGGATCTCTCCAAAAAGAAGAAGCGTGCTAGCGTTAAAAAATCTGACGACGCCGAAGACGAGGAGTAACAGATTATGGCGCACGATGTAGTCCTGATCCCCGGTGACGGTATCGGTCCCGAGATTACGCAGGCCATGCGCCGCGTGGTCGAGGCCACCGGTGTCCAGATCAACTGGAATGTCCAGGAGGCCGGCGCCGGCGTCATGGACGAGTTTGGCACGCCGCTGCCCCAGCATGTGCTCGATGCGGTCGCCGAGACCAAGGTTGCCATCAAGGGTCCCATCACCACGCCGGTCGGCACGGGTTTCCGCAGCGTTAACGTGGCCCTGCGCAAGCACTTCGACCTGTACGCTTGCGTGCGCCCCTGCCTGTCGCAGCCGGGCGACGGCTCGCGCTTCCGCGACGTCGACCTGGTCATCGTGCGCGAGAACACCGAGGACCTCTACGCCGGCATCGAGTTCGATGAGGGCGCTGCCGAGGTCGAGGAGCTCTCGCAGCTTGTCGAGCGCTCGGGTCAGAAGACCTTCGCCGCTGATTCCGCCATTTCAATCAAGCCGATCTCCATCGCCAAGAGCCGCCGCATTGTGGAGTATGCCTTTGAGTATGCTCGCCGCTGCGGCCGCAAAAAGGTGACGGCCGTGCATAAGGCCAACATCATGAAGGCGACCGACGGCCTGTTCCTGCGCGTGGCGCGCGAGGTGGCCGCCAACTATCCCGATATCGAGTTCAACGACAAGATTGTCGACGCCACCTGCATGGGCCTGGTCCAGAACCCCAACGACTTCGATGTCCTGGTGCTGCCCAACCTGTACGGCGACATCGTGAGCGACCTGTGCGCCGGCCT
>DBFOIV010000205.1:0-10101 GCA_048489175.1 Collinsella sp.
AGATGCGATCCAAAACGACATGATGCTCTTCTATTTCCCCATGGCGCTGGCGGACCTGCGCATGATGGCGAGCTTCCCGGGCAAGGGCCTGAGCAAGGAAACCCTGGTGTACTACGAGGTGCTCGACTGGGCATACCCCAGAGCAAACTACCTGGACGTTCGCCTCATGGGCATTTTGGAGCCGTGGGACTTTGCCAAGGTCGGTCCGTTCGATCCCGCCATGCAGGAAGGCGACTTCCGCGTCGTCTCCGTCGATGCATCTACCAAGGACCAGGTGGTCATTGATAAGTTGGCGCTCGACGTTGCGGGTAACGACGCCGAGGCTGTACTGGGGCTCAATAAAAAGAGCATCCGCGCCTGGGCGCGCAAGGCCCGCAAGCATAAGGACGGCCTGGTGATGGTGCCGGTCTACTTTGTCGATCGTCCGGCGACAGACGGCCGCGATGGCGAGCAGGTGCGCATTGCCGTAAACGGCCAGACGGGCCGCGCGGCCGCGGTGGTGTTTAGCGACAAGCGCGAAACGCATATCGTGGCGCCGCTTAGCCCGAGCCTGCATCTGTCCAGTGAAAGCACCGTGCACGCCACGCCCGTCGAGGTCAAATACGTTAAATCGCCGTTCCTCTACCAGATTGTGCGCCGTGGAGACGGCGAGCAGCCGCGTCAGGTGGCAGCCGCCGTCGAGGGTTCTTACCGAGAGGAAAAGCCCAAACGCAAGGGCTTGTTCGCTGCGATCTTTGGGAAGTAGGGGAGTAGCGCCGGTTGTTGCCGTAACGTGATGGCCGGGGGTGCGGGGCGGCTCTCAGGAGTGCGGGCTGCTGTCTGATTGTTTGAGGGTGCCAGATGTAAATAAACAGTGGAGCGGCTGCAAAAGAGCTGCCTCACTGGGTAAAATCAGGTTGTGCCGCGGAACCCGCTCCTCAGCGCTTAAACTTCGGAGACGCGGGCAACGCAGGTATTATCGTCTAGGGCCGGCTGCAACCGGCCCTTTTCTATGACTCCCTTCGCTATCCGTTACTGCTTATATTCCCGCCAGATCGCGTAGAGGTTCCGGGCAATGCCGGTCGCGTACATCGAGAGGCGCAGGATTTCAAGAAACAAGTTCATAGGCTTCACCCCAATCGGAGATCGGAGCGTTGCCCGCAGGCGGATTCCGCGGCAGACAAGATTTTACCCTATACGCCGCAGCGGGGGATATCTGACCCCAGTGTTAGAGTGGTGTCCATTTGCATGGATGACCGGGCATGATCGCGACATGTCCTGGAGTTGAAATGCCGCTGGGGATACGAGGGGGAGCCGGGGTCGGATGTTGGGGCTCAACGAAGCAAGTGGCGCTTCTGTCTTTTTGGGATCGGGGATGCGAATCAGCCTGCAGCAATGGGCCCAGCTCGATTCGGGGCGCAGTGAGTCCCGAATCGAGCGTTCCTGGCTGCCATGCATGTCAGGTGATGAAAGCCCACAGCGGCATCGCCTTACACGGCAACGGGGGCCTCTTTGGGGCGTCCCACCCTTGGTGCATCGGCGAGTCGTGCCTCGATGGAGGCTTTGGACATCATGTGCTTGGTGCCATCCTTCCATGAATCCAGCAGTCCTGCATTTAGCAGTTGTGACACCCGTGCTGAGCTAACACCGAGCATACGCGCGGCATCCACTGCGGTGACGGCGGGAATGTCGCCGAGTTCGCGGTTGACGGCTACAGCGATAATCTTGCCGCCGTGTCGCGGCTCATGTCCGAAGTCTGGCACGGGAAGTTCAATGCCGTCCGAATCAAAGAACTCGAATTCCCATACGTAAACCAGGTAAGACCTCCTCTAATGGCGAATAATACGAGGCGTGCTCCTAGAATATTCCGGTCGCATCGATGCAGCTGAGCATACCTATCTTAAAGCCTCGCGCGGACACGAATTGCTGTGCTGTCTGACATCATCGCATGGGGCCTTGCGGTGGTTAAAATGTGACCATAGAGGCAGTTTTAGCGAACCCCGCGGGAGTGACGCGTATGGACAACAACACGCTGCTGTTCCAGGACAAAGGTTCGGGTAGGTTTAAAGACGTCAAGATCTACCTTAACCGCATCGAGGTGCTCAAGAAGGGCACTTTTGGTGGCAAGCACACCGAGATTGTTTATCTTAAGGACATTACGGGGGTCAGCAGGATCAAGGGCCGCGACGTTTTCCTACGTAACAGGCTGTTGACTGCCTGTGTCTTTAGTCTGAGCAGCCGCTCCCAAGCTCAGGAGTTCGTGAATGCGCTGAACATGGTGATGTAGCCGATAACGGTGTTCGGGCTAAGGTAAAAATCGGGGCGCAGAACGGTATTCTGCGCCCCCCCCAATTGAGTCGATGTGTCTAAAAGGCGGGCTTGCCTATTCGCTGTCGTCCCCAACGTTTTCGCGGTCATTGGCAAGCATCGCCGCGCCGGCGACCGTTGTCGCCACGGCGGCGGCAGCGAGCCCGGCGGCAACGCCAGAGCCGTCGCCCGTGTCGGCGAGTTTTCCGGTCGAGCCCTTGCTCTTGTTGCCGCCGCCGTTCTTGTCGGCGCCGTCTGCGTTGGAACCCGTGCCGCTACCGGTGCCGCCTGCACTGCCCGAGGCCGCTACGGTAAAGCTTGCGGCTCCATCGCTGGCGAGCGTGTAGTTTTGCGCCGCGTCGCCCAACAGACCTTTCGCACGCACCCAATACGTCCCCGCGGCAAATGCCTCGCCCTCGGCCATTGCCGTGCCCGGAGCGCCGTCCGCGTCGTGCACAAACTCGAGCTGGGCGGTGCAGGCGTCGGTTTCGAGCTTGCCCTCGAGTGATGCCGCAATCTTGGCGCGCACGTCTTCGCCGGCCTTAAGGCCTTCGAGTCCCTCAAAATGGGGCGTCAGCGCGAGCGGATCGATATCGATGGGCACAGAGCCCTGCAGCCCCGTAACGGTCTCGTTGCCCAGGGCGTCGACATCCACGTATTCAATGGCAAACGCATGGCCCGAAGCTGTCGCGTTGAGCGCGTTGCTGCTGTCGGCAAGGCGGAAATGACCCTCGCCAACGGTCTTGCCATCCTGGAATGAGGCATCGCTCAGCGAGTCGCCGTACGTCATGCGCATGCGGGTCGGGAGATAGTACGGGAGATAGTACGAAGCCGTCTGCTTGTGCTCCGTATCGTAATTGCGCTGATAGATGCTCCGGGCCAGCGCCGCATCAACAAAGTCGGATGCGATGATGCCAATGTGCTTGAGGTAATCTGACTTTGTATCCTCGATGCCGCTGGGATTGATGTACGGGCTCTTATACAGATGCTCGTTGACTACTCGTGCCGAGGTAAAAGGATTGCCTCCGTGCGACAAGCCCGTGCAGCTGGTGTAGTTGATAGACCAGCAACGCTCCAGGACTTTCTCCTTGGCCCCGTTATCGTCCTCGACATCTACCTCGTTGCGCGTGCGCCCGGACGTTTCCTTCAGCGCATTATCGACCCAGCTGAGCTTGTCGGTTCCCGTGAGTTTGTACTTGTCCTGGGCGTATACCTTGGTGCAATAGGGCTCTTTATCGCCTGTTTCCCCCGCGGCTTCAAAGCCCCGCGCGTCTTGGACGAGACACATAGTGGCGCTGTCGGAGTGAGCCTTGATCTTGTCATCCCATTCGGTAAGGTCGAGGCCCCACGTGTGGCCGCTTACACTGTTGCCGGCGAGCCTAAATCGACGCAGCAGAACGATCTTTCCGCGCACCTCGTGTAGCGTGGGGATTCGGCTCGACGTATAGAACAGTTTGGGGTTGTCGTCCAAAACCTTGGCGAAAGCCGTCGTAACACTTTCGTCGGTAGCCTCGTCGTTGCCTCGTGATACAAGCATGATGAGCGCTTCTGTCGGGTTTTCGTTCAAAAACGTTTTAAAGTACCCGATGACATCGGAGAGATGCAGATAGTCCCCGTCTTTTTTGAATAGGTAGAAATCCCCGTGGCAGATGCCAGGGTTGTCGCCCTTTCCGAGCCGGATATCAAAATAGCGAATGCCTTCGAGCAACTGCGTGGGAATGTAATCCTGCTAGCATTTTACTTGCGAGGATTGGGGCTCGGTGTCGTTGTCCACGCTACAGGTGCCCGAATCGTGCGTACCCGGGATGCTCAGCTCGTCGAGGAACTTGTTGTCGTCGACGTATTTCATCCAACATGGCCCATCGACGTAGCTGCTGTACGTGATCCAGTCGAGGCTGCTAACCGTGGCATCGTTCTTTTTCATGTCGTAACCGATAAGTTCGAGCTCCCACGGAATGCTCTTACTCTTATGGCAGATCTTATTGTTGTCCTGGTCTTCGCCGTTCGATTCTATTGCCAGGTACTTAATGTCTTTTTTCTCGGTTTCTTTCTCGACCGTGCGGTCTCGGATGATATAGGTTCCGTTTGATTGCCGCTCGAACGCAAAAGCGCGGCTGGGCTTGTTGTCATACTCGCCGCTCCATACGTGGATGACCTTTCCGTCTTTGTCCGAGTCGCCATCGACCGACCAAATGCTGTAGCCCGTCTTTTTATGCTCTTCGAAATTGAGCAAGGTGCGGATAGCATACCAGTTTGTATCGTCATTCTTGGTCGTTACGTTCTCAAGGATGAGCTTGCTGGACGTGCCGTCATTAAACAGATGGCAGACGTTGCCGATGACGTTGCCGTCTTCGTTAACGCTTGCGGTACGAAAATAGCCCGCGGGGCGAAGGCGAATGACGAAATTGTCGAGGCTGACTGCTGGCCCGGCCGTGCTGTCCGCAAAGGCTGCCCGCGGGCTAATGCCCAGCATGGCGGTTTCGGGCAGGCTTGCAAGTGGCGACAACGCCGCGAGTCCAAGGCCCAACGTAAATGCTCGGCGGCTGATGGCGCGGTGTTCGGTCATAACTTCTCCATTCGTAGAGTGCGGTTATGCGATAGTTTTGGTCACTATACTGCTCAGATGTTTAAAGATGCTGGTTTAATTGTCTGCGCGGCGCAATAAATCGGCGGGCGGACGTGTTGGGGTGCTTGTCGTTTTCGTACTGTTGCTACATTTGGAGCGGTTCCGGCGTCCGGCATCCTCGCGTTCGTTGGCTACCGGCATAAGAAAGGGAGGGTCGGTTTACCGGCCCTCCCTGGGTACGAAGCTCTGGGGTACCGTCGCTTGTTTGCACTGCGCCTGTGTTTCCCGCTGCACTCGCCAGTCGCTTAACGCTTGATCTCGATATCGTCGAGCTTGACGTCCATGGCCTCGGTCTTGGCCTCGGCGATGTCGTCGGCAAACTCCAGAGACTTCATCATGGTCTCGACGGCGTCCTTGTGTTCCTCGACGTTGTCGATGCGCACATACACACTGCCCCCGTCAACGTCGGTGAAGTATTCGGTCGTTACGCCGCCCGAGTGCGTGAAGTAGGCACTGCGCCAGGTCTTGTCGTTGTACTTAACGGGATCGCTCTCGGTCCATCCGGAGTTGGCCTTCCACTTTGCCTCGTAGTCGAACAGTTCATCGGCGTTCTTGTCAGAGTCGAAGACGGGGATGAAGCGATCGCTGGCGTGCTCGCTCTCGGTGAACTTAAACTGGGCCCTGTCGGCGGTGTCGCCTGCGACGTCGGTGATCTCGACGCCCTCGGGGACCTCGACCTTAAACCAAATGAAGTCGGTCCTCATATCCACGGCGGGCTTTTCTGCTCCGCCGCCACCGCCACTTCCGGTAGCGCCGCCGCTGCCACCGCAGCCCACCAGGGCAACTGCGGCAAAGAGGCTTATGCAGAGGGTGAGAATCGCAAAGGCCTTCTTTTTCATGGTCGTGTCCTCCTCGATCTGTAATCGCCCATGGATTACCTGCCTTTACTGTACGCGCGAGCGGCTCCTTCGGGTGGGCCATGTGTCCCATTCTGGGGGCCGGATTTGCGCCGTTAAGTGGCAATATGTCCGGGCGCAAAAGAGGGGAGGGCCGGTGCTGCCGGCTCTCCCCGGGGTGAGGTGCCCGTTGTTTTAAAGGAGCGCGTGTACGCGGGCGTTGCCCCAACAGGTTCCTTGTTTATAGATATGCCCCAGTTTGTGACGTCCGGAAGTCCCGAAAGGTGGGCCATGCTTCCCATGTTTGCGGTGCCGACGCCTATCGTTCGTCATAGAAATCCGCGATGGCCAGGTGCGCTGACGCTCGAGTACTTATGGGCTAGACTTAGCACCATTATGTGATCGATGCGGTCGGTCGGTGGTTGCCAATCGACCGATGTATATGACTCGAAGGTGCGTGCGTATGAGCCAAGAGATGATGGACAAGACCTGCCGCGGGTTTGCCGAGGCGCTTGCCGCGCGCGAGCCGGTTCCCGGCGGTGGCAGCGCGAGCGCCTTTGTGGGCGCGCTGGGCGCCTCGCTGTGCGGAATGGTTGCCCGCTACGGTGCGACCAATCCCGCGCTTGCTGATCGTGCGGATGACCTGGCGCGCGCGTTTGCTCAGGCTGATGAGCTGTCCCAGGAGCTTGTCGAGTTGGTTGCCGAGGACGTTCGTGCCTACGGGCAGGTGTCCGCGGCGTACGGTATTCCGCGTGACGATCCGGCTCGAGCGACCGCGATTCAGGATGCGCTGCATGTGGCCGCTATGCCGCCGTATCGCATTATGGATGCCTGCGGGCGTGCGCTGGCGCTGCTCGAGGACATGGCCGACAAGGGTTCGCGTCAGCTGCTGTCCGATGTGGCGTGCGGCGCCGTGTTCTGCCGTGCCGCTATGCAGGGCGCGAGCTTGACGCTCTTTGCGAACACCACGTCTATGAAAGATCGCGTTCGTGCTGAGGAGCTCGAGACGGCGTGTGATGAGTTGCTCGACACATGGTTGCCGCGCGCCGATGCGCTGGCGCGCCGCGCCTCCGACGCTGCTAGGAAGAGAGGATAGTCATGGCTGAACTGCTGAAGGGTGCTCCCGTTGCTCGCGCTTTGACCGAGGAACTTGCTGCTCGCTGCGCAGCCCTGCGCGAGCGGGGCGTTGTTCCGACGTTGGCTATCGTGCGTGTAGGTGAACGCGAGGATGACCTATCCTACGAGCGCGGTGCCCTCAAGCGCTGTGAAAAAGTGGGGATTGAGGCTCGTCGCGTTTTGCTTTCCGCCGATGTTTCGCAGGACGAGCTGTTGACGGCCATCGAGGACATCAATACCAATTCGGCTGTTCACGGCTGCCTGATGTTTCGCCCGCTGCCCGCTGGGCTTGACGAGGATTCGGTTGCCGCGGCACTTGATCCCGCCAAGGATGTTGACTCCATGACGCCGGCCTCGCTGCTTACCACGCTTTCGGGGCGAGGCGAGGGCTTTGCTCCCTGCACGGCCGAGGCCGTGTCGGCGTTGCTGGACCATTACGGCGTTGAGTTGGATGGGGCCAAGGTCGCGGTCGTCGGCCGGTCGCTGGTGATCGGTCGTCCCGTTGCCGCCATGCTTACGGCTCGCAATGCCACGGTGACGACGTGCCATACGCATACGCGCGACCTTGCTGCCGAGTGCCGTGCGGCTGATATTGTGGTTGCGGCCGTTGGACGCGCGCGCACGATTGGCGTGGACGCGGTTCGCGAGGGCCAGACGATCATCGATGTTGGCATTAATTGGGACGAGGCCGCTGGCAAGCTGGTCGGGGACGTTGATTTTGATGCTGCAGAGCCGGTTGTTGACACCATCACGCCCGTGCCGGGCGGCGTGGGAGCTGTGACGACGGCGATCCTCGCCAAACACGTGATCGAAGCGGCCGAGCGCGCATTGAAATAGGCGTTTTGGGCTGTTTGAGGGGTTAGTTCTATACCCCGTGGACAAAAAATGCCAAATATGAGTACTGTTGCCAAGATAGTCACATATATTTTAGGTTAATTTGGCTCTCTAACGATATTTATTATCGATAGAGAGCCTATTTTATTGGACCTATGGGGAAGTACATCATCTAATTTTTGAACAAATGTAGACTTTCGACACCCATGCGTAGCAAAATTGCTGTTACTAAATTAGTGACAGTACTCATATTTGGCATTTTTTGACCACAGGGGTTGCCAGCGCCGTGGTTTCGCCCTTTCTGCGCCGAAGCGATACACTGTTATCGTTTGATTTCTTCGCTCAAGGAGGATGCGCATGCCGTGCACAACGATTCTGGTCGGTAAGAACGCAAGCTACGACGGGTCGACCCTGGTCGCCCGCAACGAGGACTCGTCCAACGGGGTGTTTGAGCCCAAGCGTATGCGCGTGGTGCATCCCGACGAGCAGCCGCGCGTCTACATGAGCGTCCTGAGTCACCTGACCGTTGAACTGCCCGATAACCCCATGCGCTACACGAGCGTCCCCGATGTTGTCCCGGGCCACGGCATCTGGGCCGAGGCCGGTTTCAACGAGCTCAATGTGGGCATGTCCGCAACCGAGACGCTCACCACCAACGAGCGCGTCCGCGGCGCCGACCCACTCGTGGACTACGTGCCCGCCAAGGGCAACGAGGGTGAGGACGGCTATGTGCCGGCGCAACCTGGTGGCCTGGGCGAGGAGGACATGGTGACCCTGGTGCTGCCGTATGCTAAGTCCGCCCGCGACGGCGTTCGTATCCTGGGCGACCTGCTCGAGCGCTACGGCACCTACGAGAACAACGGCATCGCCTTTAGCGACGTGGACGAGATCTGGTGGCTCGAGACCATCGGCGGTCACCACTGGATTGCCAAGCGTGTGCCCGATGACGCCTATGTGACCATGCCCAACCAACTGGGTATCGACAGCTTTGACCTGGATGACGCCGAGGGCGCCCAGGCCGACCACATGTGCTCCGCCGACCTGCGCGCCTGGATGGGCGAGTGGCATCTGGACCTGACGCTGGGCGTCGAGGGTGACGGTCCGGCGGCGGTCTTTAACCCACGCGAGGCCTTTGGCTCGCACAGCGACAGCGATCACGTCTACAACACGCCGCGCGCCTGGTACATGCAGCGCTGCCTCAATCCCAGCGATGTGTGGGACGGTCCCGAGGCCGACTACACGCCCGAGAGCGACGATATCCCCTGGAGCCGCGTGCCCGAGCGCAAGGTGACCATCGAGGACATTAAGTACGTACTCTCGAGCCACTACCAGGGCACGGAGTACGACTGCTACGGCAGCAAGGGCACGCCCGCTACGCGTGGCGCCTATCGCCCCATCGGCATCAACCGCAACAGCCAGCTCGCCGTGCTGCAACTGCGTCCCTATGCGCAGCCGGCCTATCGCGCCGTGCAGTGGATGGCGTTTGGCTCCAACTCGTTTAACGCGCTGGTTCCGCTGTACGCCAACGTCGAGACCATGCCCGAGTACTATGCCGACACGCAGGCTCGCGTAACGTCCGAAAACTTCTACTGGGCCAACCGCCTGATCGGCGCCCTGGCCGACGTCCGTTTCCATGAGTGCGGCCGCGCTGTGGAGGACTATCAGGAGAAGGTCGGTGGCATGGGTCACAAGCAGATCCATGACGTCGACGCTGCCGTAGCCGCTCTGCCCGAGGCCGAGGTGCCTTCCGAGCTTGCACGCGCCAACGAGGCCTTTGCCGAGCGTGTTCGCGTGGAGACCGATGCCCTGCTGGGCAAGGTGCTCTTCACCACGAGCTGCGCCATGAAGAACTCTTTCGCGATGAACGACAACGTGAGGTAGGGATTTCTCGTCGATCGAATAGTGCTAAAACGCTTTGTCGCTTTCGCTCAATCTTGGGTACAAGAACGCCAATGCAGTTGTTTGTGATTGGAGACAACCATGGTTATGAAACTCGATCAGCTTGTTAACGGCGCCATTAACGTGGGCTTTGGCGCTGCCGCCGTTGCTGTCGAAGGCGGCAAGAAGGTCCTCGACGACCTTAACACCAAAGGCGAGCAGGTCCGCAAGGACACCGCCACCCCCGATATCGCCCGCAGTGTGTCCGACATGTTCGAGCAGGCCGGCGGTACCATCTCCGATCTGACCGAGCGCTTGGGCATGCAGGGCGAGACCGCGGCCCAGCGCGTGCTCGACGAGCTCATTCTGGCTCGCGTCCGCGTTATGACCGCCCCCGAGCGCACGGCCTTCCTGGCCCATGTGCGCGACATCGTCGATTCGGTCGAGGACAACGTGACCTCGGTGCCCGTCGAGTCCGTTGAGCCCGACGATGCGAAGGATACCGAAGAGGCCGAGTAGCAGCGC
>DBFOIV010000206.1:0-4725 GCA_048489175.1 Collinsella sp.
GGGTTTTGGAAGAGGGTTGCGACCTCGCGGGCAATGCGGCTCGTGGGGACGGTTGCGGTATCCAGTCCCGTGACGCGCACGCTGCCCGAGGCGGGCTTGAGCAGACCCGTGAGCAGCTTGGTGAGCGTGGTCTTGCCGGCACCGTTTTGGCCGACGATGCCCACGAGCTCGCCAGGATAGAGCGTCAGGCTAAGGTCGTGTACGGCGGCTCCGCCATTGGGATAGGCAAACTCAACATGGTCGAAGGTGAGTACGGGTTCGGCGTCCTTGGCATGAGGGCGCAACGACGGTGCATGCGGGGAACCGGCGGGCGCCTGGGCTTCGATAGCCGCGCGTGCGGGGTCGACGATGCCCGAAATCAGGCACTCGGCCTCATCGACATCCAAGCAAGGGGTACCGCTTACTAGACCATCGGTTTCGAGGCTATTGAAGATACGCGTGACGCGAGGGCAGTCGACGCCGATGGCACGAAGCTCGTCGGTATGCGCGAAGACCTCGTGTGGCTCGCCCTGCAGCGCGATTCCGCCATGGTTGAGCACGAGCACGCGGTTGCAGTACTCCGAGAGCAGGGCGACCTTTTGCTCAACGACGACGATGGTGATTCCAAGTGTGCGGTTTGCCTCACGCAGCGTCTCGAAGACCAACGTGGAGCTGGCGGGGTCGAGTGCCGCGGTGGGCTCGTCGAGAACCAAGACGCGCGGACGCATGGCGAGGATGGCGGCGATGGCTACCTTTTGCTTCTGTCCGCCCGAGAGGGTGGCGATCTCGCGGTCGCGCAGGTCGCTGATGCCGACGGTCTCGAGCGTTTCGCTCACGCGCTGCTCGATCTGGTCGTGGGGAACGCCAAAGTTCTCGAGGCCAAAGAGCATCTCGTCCTCGACGACCGAAGCGACCATCTGCGTGTCGATATCCTGCAGCACACTGCCGACGATTTGCGACACGTCGGTCAGCGAGACCTCGCAGGTGTCGTGGCCGTCAACCATGACGGACCCAAAGAACGTGCCGGTGTAGTGGTGGGGCACGGCACCCGACAGGCAGGCGGCAAGCGTGGACTTGCCGGCGCCCGAGGGCCCGATGATGCCGATGAAATCTCCCTTGTTCACGCTGAGCGAGATGTGGCTGAGCGCTTGCTCGGTTTGCGTGCCATAGGAGAACGAGACATCGTCGACGTTGATGATCGTTTCCATGGATACCTTTCATAGTCAATGGACGTTCTTACATGACCAGTCGTTTAAGAACGTCCCCAAAAGCTAGTCGTTTGGGACAGTCTTTGGTGGTGAAGCACGGAGACGGCTTTACGAGGGACCCCAGGCTGGCGCGAAAGAGGAGTGAAGCGTACTTGGGTACGCGAGCGACGAATGAACGCCAAGATGGGGTGGCTCGTAAAGTCGAACGGGCTAGTTGAGCTTCAGGGCCTTCTGGATGGGCAAGTAGAGGGCGCCGACCAGAATGGCGTTAAAGACGGCGGTCATGGCGACGACGGGCAGCATGGCGGCGGCGAGCTCGCCTACCACGCCGAGCATGGCCATCTTGATGACCATGAAGATGGCGCCGGAGACAAAGGTGGTCAGGAAGGTTGCGACAATGGCGATGGCGGGCTTGACCTGACCGTTCTTGCCGGCGGCGTTGACGATGCCGGCCATGAGCATGGCGGCGATGCCCTCGGCGGCAAAATCAACGAACGGCGAAGTAGTGGTGATCTGGATCACGGCAGCCGAGATAAGGCCAATGACGAGCGCCTGGCCGATGTTGGGGCGAACGACCAGGATGGTGAGGCAGAAGGCCGAGATGATGAACTCGGGGCTGATCATACCGCCCGAAATGCTCGAGACTGCCTTGCCGACGGTGAAGTTGAGGATGAAGCCGGCAGCGAGCAGGATGGCGAGCAGGACGAGGGCACGGACGTCGAGTTTGCCGCGGTCGGCGGTCTGGACGGTGCGGGGCTGGGCGGCGGTGGTGTTCTGAGACATGGTGAAAATCCTTTCGGAAGGGGAGTGCAAGAGAAAAGCGGAGGCGCGTGATGCGAATGCGATCGGGCTCGAGATAGAAAAAGGCCCCCGGTCGAAACCGGAGGCCTTTCAATCACCTAGAGCGCAAAAACAGGCGTGAGGGACTCACTGTCGACCGATCGTATTCGCATCACGCCACCACCAGTTGTTGAGAGACTTCATCGTGTTCTTCATGTCGGTGGCTCCTTTCATGATGCCGTGGCGCGGTCGCACCTTGTTGCTGTTGCGCTGCACTATAGCACAGCAAAGTGTGTGCGGGGAAATCTTTTTTAAAAAGATTTCAGGCGGGTTTCCCGCCGGTCAAAAGAGCGGGCTGAGCGGGCGAGGCTGCCATTGCTGCCTTGTCCGCTCAGCTAAGACGTTACTCCTTATTGCGACGGTAGAGGAAGTAACCGCCCGCGGAGATGACGGCAACGCCAGCGATGGCGAATGCGGCCACCATGCGGCCATCAAAACGATCACCGGTGGTGGGCAGGCCGCCCTTGGTGTTCGTCTTGTTGGTGGTTACCGTGGTCGTGGTGTCCGACTTGCCAGGCTTCTCGGGCTTGGTGGTGGGCTGCTCGGGCTTAGCGGGCTGCTCGGGGGTACCGGGCTGCTCAGGAGTACCAGGCTGATCCGGGGTTACCGGGTCGGTGGCAAGAGCGTCCTTGGCGTAGGTGATGGACACCTTGAGGCCGTTGGTCTCGGTGTTCAGGTCGCTCGGGGTGAAGGGCTGGTCGAAGTTTTCGGCCTTCTGATAGGCGCGCATCTCCTGGAGCAGGGCCTTGCACTTCTTGTAGGTGTTCTCGGTAGCAGCCTTGCCGGCCTTGTTGGCCAGGGCAGTGCGGCCCTCGGTGGTCGTCTCGGCTAGCATGGCGGCGTCAACTTCCTTGTTCTGCTCGATGAGCTCGTTCTGGAGCGCATCGAGGTAGGCACGGACGCTGATACCAAGGGTGTCAGGGTTCTCAAAGCAGAGCGAGCTGATGTCCATGAGGACGTAGTTGATTGAGTTCTCGGGCTCCTCGTTGTACACGACGTCAGTCTGTTTGCAGTGATCGAAGGAGACGGTCTGATCGCTGAAGTACGGGCTGACCTCAGTTATCAGAGCGGAGTACAACGGGATGGCGACGGAGTACGCGGCGCGGGAGAGCATTTCCCACTGGATGGTAGCGACTTCGGGGTCATACCCGCGACGAATCTGGAAGAGGTTGATCTCGGTGTTGCGCTCGCTGCCGATGCAATAAACACCATCAGTGTTCGCGTTGAGGCCAGGGACGTTCTCGCCGCGGTTGCCGAAGGCGCGAATCAACTCGAAAGTGCTCCAACCAGACTTGCCAGGCTTGAAGAACAGGGGCTGGATTTCGCTGACCATGGCTCCCTTTTGGTCAGGTTTTCCTTTCTCCTTTACTGTGATAATGTCGTAATCTGTGCCTTCGGTCAGCTGACTACCAAAATAATCGCGGCCTTGCACATAGCGGGACCACTGGTTTACGCCGGAATCGGCGAGGCTTTCGCCATACGTTTGGGCGACATCGAATTTGCCGTCAGCGGAGTATTTGGCGAAACCCTTTTCTTCGGGCATGGATTGGATCTTTTCAGAGTGGAGGCAATTCTCGGTGTCATTGAGGTCGACATCGTAGTTGAGGCTCCCGATATTAGGGTTGAGCGACGCGACGTCGTCAGCGAGCTTCATGGCGATCCACTGATGGGCGGAAAGTGTGGCGAACAGCCAGGTCTCGTTGTTGTCGGCGATGATGATCTGGTCGTTGGTGCAGACGCCTTGATCATCGATCAGGCTGCCGAGGAGCTCGACGCCCTCGCGGGCCGTGGCGCTCTCGCCCAGGATGATGCTGCCGTAACTGTACTCGCCCAGACCCACTTCCTCATCGATGAGGTCTGCTGCAGCGGCCTCCTCGTTATAGGAGGTGCTTAGCGTGGCGGAGCAGGAGACACCCTTCTCGTTGATGCCGGCCTCGGAGTAGGCGTCGGTGCGACCCATCCAGTTGGAGGGGTGGTCGCGTACATAACTGTAGCGATAGGTAGGCTTGTTCGAAGTGTATTCAAAAGCAGATTCAATCGAGCTGTACTTAAAGCCAGGTTCGTGGGCAGGTTCGATGCCGTAGTGCTTAAGATAGCGCTTGCCAAAGTCCTCGGCGCGGCCGTAGTACGTGTTGCCGTCCGCCGTGAGCTTGCCGCCCATGTAGATCTGCGTGCAGGCGAGCGCAGACGTCGGCATGGACATGATGGTTGCAGCTCCAAAGGCGAGGCCTATGCCAAGCTTTTTGAGCGCGTTGACGGGGTGAGTTTTCCTCATTTTCCCTCCCAGCGTGCGAAAGCTCTCCGTTGCCAGAGAGCTTCAGCCAATAAAGACACCCCATTAGCGTAACGAACTGGAAACAATATTCATCTATGAAAGAAACTTACTCGATAAGCGTAATGAAATATGCGATGAGTGGTTAATTATACTCGGTTTGTAGCTTTACTTTAATAAAGACGTCCTGCAATTACATTACCTGAATAAAGCGTCTTGCACGGGGCGCAAAGAAAATCCCCCGCTGTTTGGCAAATGCATAAACAGCAGGGGAGACGATAATTGGATGAATATCATACCAATGTGGAATTACTTCTTCCGGCGGTGGATCACGTTGATCGCATAGCCGACGAGCATGGCCAAAACGATGATGATAAAGCCGAGCAGGGGATTGTCGTTCATAGGGTCCTCCTATTTTCCGAGCGG
>DBFOIV010000207.1:0-5188 GCA_048489175.1 Collinsella sp.
AAAAAATCCAACGCTTTGGCGGGGCAATGTTCGCGCCCGCCATGCTGTTTTCTATATCAGGCCTCATGGTCGGCGTCTCCGCTCTCGCAACGACTGCGGACATCGTCGGCGATCTCGCCGTATACGGAACCCCTTGGTACGCTTTTTGGACCATCATCCAGCGCGGCTCGTGGACGGTCTTTAAACGCCTCCCGCTCCTTTTTGCCGTAGCGCTGCCCATCGGTCTTGCCCAAAAACAACCGGCTCGTTGCTGCCTCGAGGCTCTCGTCGCCTATTTTGCCTACTGCTTCTTTTTGAGCGAGATCATTAAGCTGAGCGGAGACAATCTTGGACTTAAGTACCCGTCGTCTTTGACCTCCGCTAGCGGCATCACCATCATCGACGGCATCAAGACGCTCGACACCGGCATTATCGGCCCGCTGGCGGTATCGGCAACCGTCGTCGCCATCCATGACCGCTTCTACGATGCCAAGGTTCCCGATTGGCTCGGCACCTTCTCGGGCTCCTCGCTGGTCTACCTCATCAGCTTTTTTGCCGTGTTTGCCCTTGCCGCTATCTCGGCCGCCATCGTGCCCTCCGTATACGCAATGACCGAAACGCTGCGCCATGCACTTACGAGCGTCGGCCCCTTTGGCGTGGGCATCTTTGTGCTTTTGGAGCGAGCGCTCGAGCCCATGGGGCTGCACCACCTGCTCTACATGCCGATCTACTACGACAACCTGGTCATTAACGACGGCATCTACGCCACGTGGAGCAACTTGCTCCCCATCCTCTCCCATAGCACGCGCCCCCTTAATGAGCTTGCGCCGTGGGCCGGTTTTACCGCCACTGGCTGGGTCAAGCTCTTTGGCCTTCCTGCCATCGCAGCCGCGTTCTACTCCACCGCAAAACCCGAGCGCCGCGCCGGCCTCAGGGTCATCCTTGTTCCCGCCATCATCGCCTCGGTGGTTTGCGGCGTTACCGAGCCACTCGAGTTTCTCTTTATGTTCACCCACCCCGGACTCTTTTTTCTCTACGCCGTCTTATCGTCTTGCCTTGCCACAACCATGAATCTCTTTGGCATCGTCGGCATCTTCTCGGGCGGCCTCATGGAGATGGCAGCCTTCAACTTTATTCCGCTCATGCGCATGCATGCCGGTGCCTATCTTTTGGCGCTCGGTATCGGCCTTGCCTTTAGCCTCATCTTTTTTGTGAGTTTTCGAGCACTCATCTTGATCTATGACCTTAAGACGCCGGGCCGCGAGGATCATGTCGCCAATCGCGCGGCAACCGATCATTTAACGGGAAGCGGCTTTGCCAAAGAGCAATCTCCCAATGACGAGGTCAATAGTCAATCCGATCAAGATCACGTCCTCGCTGAGCGGGTAATTCAGCTTTTAGGTGGCGTTGGCAATATTGCGGGCGCAACCAACTGCGCCACGCGCCTGCGCGTCGAGGTCGCAGACCCTTCCATCGTTGCAGATAACGCGTCGTTTGTCGCGGCGGGCGCCAAAGGCCTCATCATTACGGGCAAGACCGCCCAGGTGGTCATCGGCATCTCCGTTCCCCGCGTTAAAGAGCATTTTGACCAGATCATGGGCCTCGAGCCGGGATTTGTGCCCACCGCCTCGGCCTCCCCTGTCGCCAGCCCAACCCACAAGCACGGCGATATCTGCTTCTTCGACATTGACGGCACGCTCGCGTGGCAAGACCCTCGAGTGGCACAAGAGCTTCCCGAGAGCGAGCGAGACCTGTCCCCCTATCCCAACGAGGCGGTCTCGCAGGCCATCCGCGATTTCGTTGCAAATGGCAACATGGCCTTTATCTGCACAGGGCGCACCCTCAGCTGCATCCACCCCAAACTTCTTGAGCTGCCCTGGACCGGCATCGTCTGTCTTGCGGGCGGTTACGCCGAGATCAACGGACACGCAATTCGCGATCTGTCGATGACGCCCGGCATGCTGCAGCGCCTTGCCCCCTATCTTGAGCAGTCGGGCGAGGTCATCCGCTTTGAGGGCCTCAACGGCGTCGTGCGCATGAGTGCCGATGCCCCCGATGCCCCCGGATACGCGCGCACCCTGGGCGACGCAGTCACGCAGCTGCAACATTACAGTGCCTACAAGATCTTGATGTCTACATCGCTCGCCAGCCGCATCGCTCAAGATAAGGCACTTGAGCCGCTGCTGTGCTTTAACGAGCTCGAACTCGAGGTAACCGAAATCTCGCCCCGCGAATGCACGAAGCGCGGGGGCATCCAGTCTGTACTCGACGCCCTCGATCCCCACCACGGAACCGTATACGGCATCGGCGACGCCAGCAATGACGTCTCGCTGATGAACGCCGTCGATGTCGGTATCGCCATGGGCAATGCGCCGGACTATCTCAAAAAGCGCGCCGACTACATCACCGACTCGGTCGACAAAGATGGCGTCGTCAAGGCGCTCGAGCACTTTAGGCTTATATAAGCAGCCGGCACGCGCACGCGTCCCGTTTCCCCAAATCGCCAAAACAGACGCGCCGGCAACTCCAATGTGGCAATATGGTATCTGCACACCGCAACGATGCAACCTAAGAAAGAATGCGAGAACCCGTGTCCAGTCCGTTTACCAGCTTTTTAGCCCAGCACTTTGACCAGATCAACGACTATCTGGCCACGTTCTTTGACGGACAGGCGACCTCTGCCGATATCGAGCGCTACCTGTATACCCCGCTCTCGACATTTACGGCCAATGCCGGCAAGCGCCACCGCCCGCTCATCTGCATGCTCGCCGCCACCGCGGTAGGTGGCAGCTTTGAGAGCGCCCGCAGCGCGGCGGCAGCTATCGAGCACTTTCAGTCGGGAGCGCTTATCCATGACGACATAGCCGACAACGGCCAGCTGCGTCGCGGCAAGCCTTGCATGCACCTTACCGAGGGCACGGGCCTTGCCATCAACTGCGGCGATCTGGCGCTCACCATGGTCACCAAGACGGTTCTCGACGACCCCACGCTCGAGGTAGACGTGAAACTCCGCGTGCTCCACGAGCTCACCGAGATGATCGTTCGCACCATCGAGGGCCAGGCGCTCGACTTGGGCTGGGTCCGCGACGAGCGCTTTGACATCTCGGTCGACGATTATCTGAACATGGCGACGCACAAGACCGCGTACTACAGCGGAGCTACGCCACTTGCCGCCGGAGCCATCATTGGCGGAGGCAGCGAACAGCAGGTCGAGGCACTGCGCGCCTTTGGCCTGCACACGGGCCTTGCCTTCCAGATTCAGGACGATCTGCTCAACTTGATCGGCACCAAAGAGGCCGCCAACAAGGACTTCCGCACCGATATCACCGAGGGCAAGCGCACCCTCGTCGCCGTGCACGCCCTGTCAGACGAGCGTTATCACGACGAGGTCGAGGCAATCCTTTCCTCGGGCACCGAGGACCCCGCGCAACTTGCACGCGCCGTGGAGATCTTCCAGGAGACCGGCTCGATCGATTTCGCCCACGCCTACGCGCTGGACCTGACCGCCAAAGCCAAGGCCGCCATCGAAGGCGTCGAGCTCGACCCGCATGCGCGCGAGCTGTTCGACTCCATGGCAGATTTCTTTGTGGAGCGCCTTAACTAGCGGGGTTATAAAACCTGTCAGCAGCGTATTTGGGTACAACTTGCTACACTGTTGAGTGCATGTTTATGCATCCCTTTGCGTTGTCTATCCGACACACGCTCAAATAGTACGAATGGTACGCCGAAAGGGGTTCGCTCATGGAACCTATTACAACGGGCATGCAGGGAGCAGCCGTCGAGGACGTCCAGTCCCGCCTTCTGCAGCTCGGCTATACAATCGATGACACCGAGGTTGCCGACAAGCACTTTGGCACCACCACCGAACAGGCTGTTGGCACCTTTAGGCTCGATAGTGGCCTTGCCGCTGGCTGTGCCGTCGATATCCCCTGTTGGAGTGCCCTGGTAGACGCCTCGTATAAACTGGGCGACCGCACGCTTTATCTGCGCATGCCCAATTTCCATGGCGCCGACGTTCAGGCCCTGCAGCGCGCGCTCAACGTTTTGGGCTTTGCCTGCGGTGAGGACGATGGCTATTTTGGCCCGCACACCGAGGCCGCTCTGCAGCAGTTCCAAGAAAATGTCGGCCTATTTGCCGATGGCATGGCGTTCCAGGATACCTACGCCTATATCAACCGCCTGCATCACGTGTGGGAGGGCAAGCCCTCGGTTACCGAGGCCGAGTCGCGCATCGGTTTTGCCCGCGCGGCCAACGTACTCGAGCGTTTCCAGATTGCCGTCATTGGCGAGGACCCCATCGCGCGTAGCGTTGCATCGCGCATGTGGAACATCGCCACGGCGACGACCGACAGCAGCGGCATGATGCTTTGCGATTCCGAGGTTCCGACCGACGTTGATCTGGTACTCGAGATCGCAAGCGATGAGCTGCCCGCAGGTGCAGCGCCGCGCGCCACGATCGCCCTTGCCGAGTGTCACAACCTGGCACAGCGCATCCGCACCGCCAATGTCGCCGCGCAACAAAAACCTGCGCGCATCCGCATTGAGCTCACGGGCATGACGCGTTACAACGGAACCTTCACCGCAAGTGATGCGCAGACACTCGCCGTACGCCTGCTCGATGGCGTTTGCGATGCCCTCGCAGATTAGGTAAACTAGACGAGTTGCTTTTGGGCAACACCACACATTGGGACGTAGTTCAACGGTAGAACTCCGGTTTTTGGTGCCGGCTGTTGGGGGTTCGAATCCCTCCGTCCCAGCCAAAGAAACCAGCCTCTCGAACGCATAGCCGATCGGGAGGCTTTTCTTGTGAGCAAGCGGAGGGATTCGAACCCGCAAGGGTGCGGAGCTGAGGAAACGCGAAGCGTTTTCCAGCGCAGCACGCAAGGAGCGAAGCGACGCAGCGGGGCGCGGCCGCCGAAAAGGCGGACGCGGAATCCCTCCGTCCCATATCAACCAAGAGCGCCTTACATCTAGAATTATCAGCCCAGTTCCGAAAAGCGAGCCGTATGCAACAACCAAGTAACCACAGGCCCCGGGAGAGCGGGGACACCGGCTTAGGTTTATCGCGAGTTCCGCACGAACAGGAGGCCACTTAATGTGGCCTCCGTCGTGAGCAGGACTGTAGAGCAGGAAACCTAAGCCGGTGTCCCCGCTCTCCCGGGGCCTGTGGTTACTTGGTTGTTGCATACGGCTCGCTTTTCGGAACTGG
>DBFOIV010000208.1:0-3471 GCA_048489175.1 Collinsella sp.
CCCGGTATCCTCGTTTGAGGCGCTCGTTGGCGCGCGTGACGCCGCGGGCTCCAATCCGCTCGATAGCTTGGCCGCTCCGGCGCTGTCTCCGCAGGATGCCCTGGCCGCCGCCATCGCGGGCAACGCGTATGCCGCGCCGACGGAGATGCCGGCGGGTGCCGTGCATGCCGACGAGATCGAGCGCACCTACGGTCCGCTCACCTGTAAGGCGCTGCCGGCGCTCATGGAGTGGCTGGCCCTGCGCTCCGACTTGGATTCCCTGGCCGGCGAGACGCATGCCATTACCATGATGACCATCCACTCCGCCAAGGGCCTGGAGTTCCCGGCGGTGTTCGTGGCCGGCATGGAGGAGGGTATCTTCCCGCACGTGCACGACTTTGGCGGTAGTGACGATCCGGGCAAGCTCGAGGAGGAGCGTCGCTTGGCCTACGTCGCCATCACGCGTGCTCGCAAGCGCCTGTTCCTGACCTATGCGGCCACGCGTCGCACCTACGGCTCGACCTCTGCCAACCCGCGCTCGCGCTTCCTCAACGAGATTCCGTTTGAGGATATCGAGTTTAGCGGCATCGGTTCTGCCGGTTTTGAGGGCACGGGCTGGGAGAAGCGCGGCGACCGTCACGGCACCTTTGGCTCGGGCATGGGCTCGGATATGTACGGCGGCAAGGTGTTTGGCTCGCATACGCGCTCGACCGGCGGTTCCGGTTCGCGCGGCGGATCGAGCTTTGACGATTTCTTTGGCGGCAGCAGTTACGGGACCGAGCGCCATCGTGGGGTTTCGCCTGACGCCGGCCGTGTTGCCTCGACTTTTGGTTCGGGCGCGTCGCGAGCCAAAAAGCCGTCTTCCAAGGTGTCCCCGACGGTGGAGCGCAAGGTCGATCGTGCCAGCGCATCGCAGGACTTTGCCGCGGGCGATACCGTGAGCCACAAGACCTTTGGCACGGGCACCGTGATCTCGGTCGCCGGAGACATGATCGAGGTCCAATTCGAAAAGACCGGCCAGACCAAAAAGCTAATGAAAGGTTTTGCACCGATCGTCAAGCTGTCGTGATCCCGGCGGACCTGGGCGGGCGTATGGGGCAACATCGCCTGCTCGGGCAGTCCTGCGCAAGACGGAGAGCACATTAAGTGCTCTCCTTTGCGTGCGGAACTCGCGATCGATGTTGTCCCATACGCCCGCCCAGGTCCTTGGGTAACGTTGCTTGCGAACGCCGCTCCGCTCGTCCGCTTTTTGATTTGGAGAACCGGGTGGGCTGAAATGTAGATACGAGTAGGGGCTCCTCCGTTGATGAACGGGGGAGCCCCTTGTTTCGTTTTGGTTGTTGTTGTGACCTAGAGGTGGCTGATGATCAGTTCCATCTTGCCTTCGAGGTCGATGGAGCTGACGGTGTTCGGGGCCAGCAGGTGGCTTCCCTTGTGGACGGGGTCGCCGCAGACGGTGCCTTCGCCGTCGATGATCGACAGGCACATGAAGGGCCAGCGCTGGTCGAGGGTCTTGCTGCCGTTGACGCGCACGCGATCGACGGTGTAGCAGGGGTTGGACTCGAGCTCGGTCACGCCGTCCACCTCGGGCGCGGTCACCGTGCCGTCGGTCGGAGCCTGAGCATCAAAGTCGATGCAGTCGAGGCTCTGCTCAATGTGCAGCGGGCGCAGCTTTCCGTCGGTGCCGGGACGGTCGTAGTCGTACAGGCGATATGTCACGTCGCTCGACTGCTGCGTCTCCAGAATCAGCGTGCCGGTCTTGATGGCGTGAACGGTGCCGGAGTCGATCTGGAAAAAGTCTCCCTTGTGAATCGGCAGCACGTTGAGCATCTCGTCCCAACGGCCCCCCTCGATCATCTGCGCGGCCTCGGCGCGGTCGTGCGCGCGCTGGCCGACGATGATCGTGGCATCGGGCTCGCAGTCCAGTACATACCAGCACTCGGTTTTGCCCAGGCTGCCGTTCTCGTGCTTGGCGGCGTACTCGTCGTTGGGATGAATCTGGATCGAAAGGTCGTCCTTGGCGTCCAGAATCTTGATGAGCAGCGGGAACTCCTTGCCCTCGCAGTTGCCAAAGAGCTCGCGGTGCTCGGCCCACAGCCACGACAGCGTGTGGCCGGCGTACGGTCCCTCCGCAATCTGGCAGTCGCCGTTGGGATGGGCCGAGATGGCCCAGCACTCACCGATGGGACCCTCGGGAATGTCGTAGCCAAACACGGTCTCCAGCTGGCGGCCGCCCCAGATCTTCTCGTGGAAGATCGGCGTGAGTTTAATCAAATCGGACATGTGCATACTCCCATAAGGTTGTGCGGGTGCCGCGTAAGACGGCTCAAAACGAGCGCCCGCGTGACTACAAAAACCTATGCCAACGTTACGTTGTGCAACTCAAAGCGATCGCCAACGTTGCGCGAGATCGAATACTCAAAGGCGGCGCCGCTGTCCAAAAAGCCAATCTGGGTGAGCTCGAGCAGGGGAGAGCCAAGTTTGGTGTCCAGACGCTCGGCTTCTTCCTCGGTTGCTGCCACGGCGCGAATGGTACGGTGGAAGCTCGAAATCTTCAGCCCACATTGCTCGCGGATGAAGCGGTAGACCGATCCGTACAGGTCCTTCTTTTTAAGGCCTGGAATCAGCTCGAGGGGCATGTAGGTGTACTCGATAACGATGGGCTTCTCATCGGCCTGACGCACGCGCACGACGTGATAGGCAAAGTCATCCTCGGCAATTCCCAGCTGGGCTGCGATGTCCGCTGGTGGATTAACGATCGAGAAATCGTAGACCACCGAGGTCACCTTCTCCTCGCGGTGCTCATACGAAAAACCCTGGGCACGGTCGTTTTTGCCCTGGAAAAACGCCTGGCCGGGAAGCCCCGCCGTGTCCTTAACGTAGGTACCCGATCCACGCCGGCTGGTAATAAGACCTTCTTCGGTGATTTGTTCAATAGCTCGTTTGACGGTGATTTTGGAAACGTTATAGAGCTTGCAGAACTCAACGACGGTAGGAAGCTTGTCGCCCGGTTTAAGAGCGCCATCCTCGATAGTGCGACGAATATCTGCAGCTATCGCTTCGTATTTGGGAATCATGGAACCTCCTTTCCAACTTGGTTGAGTATAAAAGAAAGTATAGTTAACACCTAAGCATCTCTATTATATATTTAAAAAGTTCGAGAAAGATATAATTAAAAGTCGCTTTGCATATAAATTAGAGCGCTCTAAATAGATAAACATCTGAGTAATGTCGTGTTAAGCGGCCATTCGCGTTTTCCCAGATAAAACCTGCCAAAACAAACCTGTCCCTTTTTGGTAGGTTTTTGCCTTGGGAGCGGTACCATACAGGCAATGTTTAAACGAGAAAGGCGGGCTCCCATGGAACCTAAGCAGTACTACATCGGCATCGACGTCGGCGGCACTTCGGTTAAGGAGGGCCTGTTCGACGAGGACGGCAACCTGCTTGCCAAGGCCAGCGTGCCCACGCCTCCTATCGTTGACGCTGCGGGCT
>DBFOIV010000209.1:0-3174 GCA_048489175.1 Collinsella sp.
TGGCCACGATAAGGACGGCGATGAATATGGGCAGATTGGCCATGTCGCTCGAAGTGATTTCAAGGGGGATATCTTCGGTCATGGACGTTCCTCTGTTACGGCAAATTAAGTTCAGTATTAGATTACTGTAACCTTTCCACGACATTTCGAGAAACAAAGCGCCCGATACGCAAAGCTAAAGGTCTGCGAATCTTGTATTACGAACATCTGTGCGCGTCGAGTGCGCTAAACTCATCGGCAGTATGATTCGATGCAATAGGAGGCAAGGAGCTTCCATGTCTGATTCTTCTATCGTTATCCGTGGTGCGCGCGAACACAACCTGCGCAATATCGATGTTTCCATCCCGCGCGACGAGCTCGTGGTCATTACCGGTCTTTCGGGCTCGGGCAAGAGCTCGCTGGCGTTTGATACGATCTATGCCGAGGGCCAACGTCGTTACGTGGAGAGCCTGTCGAGTTATGCGCGCCAGTTTTTAGGCCAGATGGACAAGCCCGATCTGGACTCGATCGACGGCCTTTCGCCAGCCGTTTCGATCGATCAGAAGACGACGTCCAAGAATCCGCGCTCGACGGTGGGTACCGTAACCGAGATTTATGACTACCTTCGCTTGCTTTTTGCACGCGTGGGCACGCCGCACTGTCCCGAGTGCGGTCGCGTTATCGAGCGTCAGACCACCGACCAGGTCGCCGATAAGGTCCTGGCGGCGGGGGAGGGCCGTCGTGCGTTTGTGCTGGCGCCGGTGGTGCGCGGGCGCAAAGGCGAGTACGCAAAATTGTTCGAGGATCTTCGGGCTGAGGGCTTTAGCCGCGTACGCGTTGACGGCGAAGTGCGCTCGCTCGACGACGCTATCGATCTGGACAAAAAGTTCAAGCACGATATCGAGGTCGTAGTCGACCGCATCGTGATTCGAGAAAACTCTCTGGGCCGCATCGCCGAGGCTGTTGAACAGGCGACTGCCTTGGCACACGGCAATGTGAACGTGTACATGCTGCCCGATCGCGATGCTCCCGAGGGGACCGAGGGCGAGATGCTGGAGTATTCGTTGGCTCTGGCGTGCCCGGAGCACGGGCACTCCATCGACGACCTGCAACCGCGCGACTTCTCGTTCAACGCGCCCTATGGCGCGTGTCCCGAGTGCGATGGTCTGGGCTTTAAGAAAACGGTCGATGCCGAGGCGCTGATTGAGGACCCGTCGAAGTCGATTGCCGATGGGGTCTTTGGAAGCCTGTTCGGCAATTCGAACTACTACCCCCAGATCTTCGCCGCGGTCTGCAAGCACTTTAAGGTGAGCGCGGATACTCCGTGGGAAGACTTGCCTCCTCGGGTGCGCCGTGCGTTTTTGGATGGCATGGGCGACAAGAAGATTTCGGTGGACTATCAAAAGCTCGACGGTCGTCGCAGCCAGTGGGACACCAAGTTTTCGGGCGTGCGCAATATCCTGTACGAGCGCTATACCGAGACGACCAACGAGAACACTAGGGCGCGCCTGGAGAAGTACATTCGCGAGGAGCCGTGCTCGAGCTGCCATGGCGCTCGCCTGCGCCCCGAGATGCTCGCCGTCACCGTGGGCGGCAAGTCCATTTATGAGGTTTGCTGCCTGTCGTGCCGCGAGTCGCTCGAGTTTTTTGAGGGCCTTGAGCTCACTGAGCGTCAACAATTCATCGGCGGTCGTATCGTTAAGGAAATCCTGGAACGCCTGCGTTTTCTGGTTGATGTCGGCCTTGATTATCTGACGCTCGATCGTGCTTCGGCGACGCTTTCCGGCGGTGAAGCGCAGCGCATTCGCCTGGCTACGCAGATCGGTGCTGGCCTCATGGGCGTTCTTTATATTCTGGACGAGCCTTCGATTGGTCTTCACCAGCGCGACAACGAGCGGCTGATTAAGACGCTCGAGCGCCTGCGCGATATCGGCAACACCGTTATCGTCGTTGA
Source organism: Collinsella sp. (assembly GCA_048489175.1). Lineage (GTDB taxonomy): Bacteria > Actinomycetota > Coriobacteriia > Coriobacteriales > Coriobacteriaceae > Collinsella. The sequence goes on from DBFOIV010000209.1 coordinate 1,934, forward strand.
ACACGATGAGGACACGATTCGCGCTGCCGACTATGTGATCGATATGGGGCCAGGCGCGGGCGTCAACGGCGGGCACGTAGTCGCCGCCGGAGCGCCCGCTGACATCATGGCGTGTCCCGAATCACTGACGGGTGCCTATCTGACCGGCAAGCGAATGATTCGAGTTCCCAATGAACGTCGCAACCCCGGACGTGGCTGTCTTAAGATTAGGGGCGCATGTGCCAACAACCTCAAAAACGTTACGGCCAAGATTGAGTTTGGCACGCTTACCGTCGTAACCGGCGTATCAGGATCGGGAAAGAGTTCCTTGGTCACCGATACGATTGCGCCTGCCCTCACCAACACTATCCATCGCTCTACGCGTCCCGTGGGCCCGTTCAAAAAAATCGACGGCATCGAGTGCATCGATAAGGTGATCGATATTGATCAGTCGCCAATCGGCCGTACGCCGCGCTCGAATCCCGCTACCTATATTGGTTTGTGGGACGACCTGCGTGCGCTGTTTGCGAGCACGCCGGAGTCGAAGGCGCGTGGCTACTCGCCGGGTCGTTTCTCCTTTAACGTGAGCGGCGGTCGCTGCGAGGCGTGCAAGGGCGACGGTCAGATTAAGATCGAGATGCACTTTCTTCCCGATATTTATGTTCCCTGCGAGGTTTGCGGCGGCAAGCGCTATAACCGCGAGACGCTCGAGGTTACCTATCGTGGCAAGACTATCTCGGACGTACTTGACATGAGCGTGGCCGAGGCGCTGGCTTTCTTTGGGAATATTCCGCAGATCAAGCGAAAGCTTCAAACCCTGTATGACGTCGGCCTAGGGTATGTGAGCTTGGGCCAGCCCGCCACGACGCTCTCGGGTGGTGAGGCGCAGCGCGTAAAGCTCGCCAAGGAGCTTCATCGCCGTCAGACGGGTAAGACGTTCTATATTTTGGACGAGCCTACGACCGGTCTTCATTTTGAGGACGTTCGCCAGTTACTTGATGTGTTGCAGCGTCTTGTCGATGCGGGCAATACGGTGCTGGTGATCGAGCACAACCTCGATGTCATCAAGGTCGCCGACCGCCTGATCGATATGGGTCCCGAGGGCGGTAACGGCGGCGGAACCGTCGTGGTTTCGGGCACACCGGAGCAGGTTGCGGACTGTCCGCAGAGTTATACGGGCAAGTTTTTGGCGCCGTTGCTCAGGCGTGACCGGGAGCGTCAGGCTCAACTTGATGCTCAATAAATAGGCGATTCAGTTTATG
>DBFOIV010000210.1:0-2993 GCA_048489175.1 Collinsella sp.
GGTATCCTCGACCGTCTTGCCATCGGGGCGCGGACGATCGGTGGCGTCGATCGCCACGATATCGGCACCGGCAGCAACGCAGGCGCGAGCGTGACGCAGCGTCGGCGTGATGTAAACGCCCTCGTGCCCATCCTTCCACAGACCGATGACGGGAACCTCACAGCGACCCTTAATGGCGGCAATGTCGGCAAGGCCCTGGCAGCGAATGGCGGCGGCGCCGCCGAGCTCGCAAGCGCGAGACATTTGAGCCATGGTCTCGGGCGTACGAAGCGGCTCGCCCATATACGCCTGAACGCTCACGACGAGCTTGCCCTTCAGGGATTGAATCAATGGATCAACGGTCATAAGGCTGTAACCTTTCTCAGAACAGCCTCCCGAGGCGTGTTGTCTCGGGAGGCTCCTACAGAAGATACGTTTACTTCAACGAGGCAAGAAGATGCTCAGCGGCACCGATGAGCGGAGCATCGCCCTCCAGAGAACCGATGAGGATCGGCGTGTCCTGAAGCGGATCGAGCGCCTGGCTGGCATAGCCCTCGTGCACCGAATCCTTCCACGTCTGTGAACGCCAATCGGGACCTTGGTGAATCACGCCACCCGAAAGCACGATGACCTCGGGGTCCAGGATGTTAGCGAGCGAGCCCAAGCTGGCACCCAGCGCAAAGCCGGCGTCATGGATGACCTCGGTCGCCTTTGCGTCGCCCGCGCGGCACAGGTCGTTCACATCGCGACCGACCGAAGGACGGCTGGGGTCGACGCGGCCAAAACGCTCATCGTACATTCGACCAATGGAAGTGCCCGAAGCAACCGACTCCAGATGGCCAGAACGCCCGCAAGCGCAGGGAATGCCGGCGGCAGCCGAGCACTCTATGTGGCCCATATGGCCAGCAGCACCATGGAAGCCTTGCATCACGCGGCCGTTCTCGACATATGCGCCGCCGATGCCCGTACCGATGCCAAGACACAAGACGGAGAACTTGCCCTTGCCGACGCCCCAGTGGGCCTCGCCCAGAGCATGAGCCTGCACGTCGCCTACAACGGCAACGGGAAGACCGAGGTCCTCGCGCAGACGCGGCCCCAACTGGACGCCGGACCAGCCGGGCATGATCTCGTTGGCATACGCGATGGCGCCCGTCTTGGGATCGACGACGCCGGCGGCACCAATGCCGACGCCAAGGACCTCGACATCGGGATTCGCCTCGAGAGCAGCCTTGATGGACGCCTCGATACGCTGGAAGACGGCCTCGCCGCCCTCTTGGGCCTCGGTGAGAACCTCGGCCTCAAAAACGGGATGGGGCACGCTGCCGTCAGCCGGGTACTCCATGATGGCAGTCGCGATCTTAGTTCCGCCGATATCGACAGAGCAGACGTACTTGTTCTCCATGTCGCTCTCCTTAGGAGATAAAAAAACAACTACAGGAAATGAAAGCGGCGTTATCGCCGCAGCTTGGTAAAGGTTTCCCGAGTGCCCGAGGTTGGGGTGAAAGCGGTCGGGCGTTGACCTAATGGGTCACGCTCGACCGCTTGAGCCCCAAGATCGGGTGCCCGGGGAAGCTTTACAGGAGACCGTTGTCCTGGAGGACCTTCCTAATCGCCTCGACATTCTCGCCGGTCATGGCCTTCACCGGGCGCGGCATGGTCGGGCTGTCGAAGATGCCCATGAGGTTCATAGCGGTCTTGAAGGCGCCGACGCCACCGGCATAGCCCTGGACACCCGAGGTGACATCCCAGATGTGCGAAATCTCATTGAGGCGATCCTGCTCGGCCTTGACGGTAGCCCAGTCACCAGCCTGAGCGGCCTTCCACTGACGCACGTAGCCCTCGGGCTCAACGTTGGCGAGACCCGGAACGGAACCGTCGGCGCCACCGAGGTAGGCGCCGTCGACAACAACCTCGTGACCGGTGAGGATGCTCATCGGATGGCCGTTCTTCTCGTTCTCCTGAACGAGGTAGCGGAACGAGATGTCATCACCCGAGGAATCCTTGACGCCGGCCAGAACGCCCTCGGCACCGAGCTTGGCAAGGAGCTTCCACGGGAGCTTGGTGTGGACACACACGGGGATGTCATAGGCGAAGATGGGCAGGTCGAGTTCCTCATGCAGGATGCGGAAGTGCTCCTCGACCTCGGTCATGCCCTGCAGGGCATAGAACGGGCAGGTGGCGACAAGCGCATCGGCGCCCAGCTCCTGAGCGACCTTACCGTGCTCGATCATGCGCTCGGTCTCGGTGTCGATGATGCCGACCAGAACGGGAACGCGGTGGTCGACGATACGGACGGCCTCGGAGATGATCTGACGGCGACGCTCGTCGGTGGAGAAGACGACCTCGCCCGAGGAGCCCAGGAAGAACAAGCCATCGACGCCGGCATCGATCATGCGGTTGATGCTGCGCTCAAAGGAGGCAACATCGAGCTGGTGGTCTTCGGTATCGGGAACAACGACGGGAGGGATAACGCCGGTGAATTTCTGAGTTGCCACAAGAATCTCCTTAGTTGTCTGGTGGGCAGCCCTATGCCGCCCACTCTTGTTGGCAGTGTCCAGGCCGTCTAGGCCAAAGAACACGAGTAGAACGTTTGGTTAAAAAAGTCGACGACTTCGTTTTCGAACGCATTGATGCGCTCGTGAGCGTATTTGGCATAGATGATATGTCTCCGGTCACACTCAAGACCGTTGAATACGGCAAACTGATCCTTGGGATCGCTCACGGTATCCATGAGCGATGTGCCCATGAGCACCGATCCGCGCACCCGAGACGACAGCGCCTCGAGGCCGCCAGGAAGCGGATTGGCAACCGCCGTGCAGGCGAGACCCCGCTCGTCCAGAGCAGAAACCGCCAGCGCGACTCCGCCGCCTAGACCCTCGCCCCATGCAAAGATGCGGTCGGGGTCCATGCCATCAAGATTGCGCGCCACCTTCGCCAGCGCGCAACCCCAACGGACGCGCTCGACAAAAGCGGGCGAAGAAATCCCCCGCTGCAGGTCGTCCGCACCAGCAACA
>DBFOIV010000211.1:0-6797 GCA_048489175.1 Collinsella sp.
CCATCCGCCCAATTTGGAAGCATACACACGGTACCAAATGTCGTAAGTTGCAGATATCTCGTCATTGAGCTTAAACTGAACGGACTCAACTGACCGAGACTGCCCGGTCGTGCCAACAGTACCTGAAGACCAGCTTTGCCAACCAATGCCAGAGACGTGCGCGCGAGAGGAAATAGAGCCTCCGTGGCCATACCAATTAACACTAAGCGACAGTGCCTCGATTGCATTTCTTGAGTCAATGACCCCCGATGTCTTTCCGTCCGCGACAACACCCATCCATCCAACATTGGAGATATGAGATCGATAGGAAACAGTAGGCGGTTCCTGGGAATGGTCCCTAAAGGCATCGCCTCGCGCTGGCGCATCTTGAGCATTTTTTGGAAGCACCTTTATCTGAATAGCTTCGATCTGATAAGCATAGCCCTGTGTTCCAGCAGGCTCACCATTTGAGGCCCAGCCAAGCCAACCAACATTTGCAGAATGAACGCGATACCAAATGTCATACGAGTCAGAAAGACCGCCCGACAAAGATAGCTTGATCGCTTCGATGGCTCGCGACTGTCCAACTGTTCCAGATGTCTGCCCGTTACCCACCGGCTGAGGCTCCCAGCCGATCCCGGAAATGTGTGATTGGACCGAAATGCTGTCATTCCCCAAAGGGGTGCCATCTTGTGAAAGCAGATTGATCTTGAGGGCTTCAACGCGCTTAGCACGACCTGTTGTGCCAGCCGTCATTCCATTTGAAACGGGAGCCTGCCAGCCAATATCCTGTACATGAGTCTGGTATGAAACAGAACCAAAGACAGCGGATACATCATTTTCGGGTTTCGGCGAATCAGTCGCATTGGAAGCAGACTCGCTAGAAACGGATGAGGGAGAATCATTGTCTGACACAGTCGGCTGCTCGACTTCAACCCCCTGCTGTTCATCATTTAGGACGAAACTCTCGTCTTCCGAGCTGCTGGCGGCGCTATTGGAATAATCAGTAGACTCCGGCTGCACCGGTAAAGAATCAGCCCAGACAGAAAGGGGCGTCAGAAGACAATGAAGAATCAGTAATGGCGTCATTGCCGTTGCTAGCAGTCGTTGCGTCTTTTTCATTCGACTTCCCCATCAATCGACCATCTTTAGCATCATTATTTATCGTTTCGGCAATTGCTTAAATACCGAAAACGTGAATGGCACTTAAATAGAAACGAACGGACCGTTGCAAAACGACCCGTTCGTTTTTAACCAGAGTAACTGCTAGAACCTGTGCGAAGGCATGACTTTCGATCAGCTATGCAAGCGGCACGTTGTCATACCAACCCCACTTTGGCTTATATGAGGTGGAATAATAATCCAACCAGTACGCCATATCGAGCGTCCTGATCTGACCGACATTATCCATAACCTGGTTATTGCCAATATAGAGACAAACGTGACCGTAAATGCTGCCCATGCGGGTATGCGTATGCGAAGGAACGGCAATGACCATTCCAACTTTCAGCTGAGAATAATCGGTGAATTTACAATAATCCCAGTAGTAATCGCAGGCATCTGTATGGACGTTCCTAAATCCGGCACGCTCGTAGATATCTGCAATCCACTCGGAGCACAATCCCGGGCCAGGAGACGGTACCTGTCGGGCAAGATCAACAATCTTCTTCTGCATAGGATTTGCAAACGCAGAAGGCTGCCCAAGCAAACATGGCGAAACGGTGCTCCCGGGGGCATTGGCGCCCTTCCTTGTAAGTCGAACTTGAACAGCTTGGACATGCGTCCCATAGCCAGTGCTACCGGCAACGGCACCATTTTTAGTCCAACCAAGCCAGCCGACATTATCGACATGGACCCTATACCAAACATCAAAATAGGTTGCTAAGTCACCAGAAAGAGAAATTTTAATAGCCTCAACCGAATTAGATTCAGCGGTAGACGAAAGCTGCTCCCCGTTTGTCTTGCCAGAAGTCCAGCCTACATTCGAAAGATGCAGTTGATAAGCAATCCCGCCGGCAACAGATGAAGTAGTTTTAGCCGAAAACCCGGTGATGGGAATTCCCTGACCGGTCGTACCGGACACCTCTCCGGCAGGGACATAATTCTGCCAAGCACCTTTCACCTGAGCGGAATACGTCACCGTAGGTATTTCAAGATGGGGATAGCCCGATGTATCAGGATGGGAGGTACCCTTCTTAATGAGCTTAATCTGAACAGCCTCGAGAGAGCATGACATACCGGTGGTGCCGGCCTCCTCGCCGTCCTTGGCCCAGGCCATCCAGCCGATGTTGGAGGCGTGCACGCGGTAGTAGACGTCGTAGTCCTTGGCGAGGGAGGCCGTGAGCCTCAGGCGCACGGCCTCGACGGCGCGGCCCTGGCCGGTGGTGCCGCCCTCGGAGGCCGAGGGGGTGTCCCAGCCCTGCCAGCCGACGCCCGAGACGTGGGCGTCGATCTGGACGCACGAGCCGTCTGAGTAGTCGGAACTGTCGAGCGAGAGCTTGAGGTCCTCGAGGGCGAGGCCGCGGCCGGTGGTGCCGGCGGTCGCCCCGTCGGACACGGCGCCCTGCCAGCCAACGTTGGAGACGTGGGCGCGGTAGGTCAGGGACATGGGCTTCTTCTTGAAGGCGTAGTCGACGTTGGCCCCGTCGGACGAGGGGGCGGCGTCGCCCTTCTTGACGAGCCTGATCTGGACGGCCTCGACGCTCCTGCCGAAGCCGGTGGTGCCGGCCTCCTCGCCGTCCTTGGCCCAGGCCATCCAGCCGATGTTGGAGGCGTGCACGCGGTAGTAGACGTCGTAGTCCTTGGCGAGGGAGCCCGTGAGCCTCAGGCGCACGGCCTCGACGGCGCGGCCCTGGCCGGTGGTGCCGCCCTCGGAGGCCGAGGGGGTGTCCCAGCCCTGCCAGCCGACGCCACTTACATTGGCGTTAATTTGCACAGAGCCATCTTCAACGGGATTCAAGATGCTGACCTTAAGATCCTCCACTGATTTAGACTGCCCCGTTGTGCCAGCCGTAGATCCGTCGCGCTTGCTGCTCATCCAGCCAATATTCGAGACGTGCGCCTCATACTGAATATGCATCTTGCTGTCATCTACGTTGAGAAGAGAACCGTTGAAGCAGTAGTTCATGTCACAGCGTCCGTTGACGCCCGGGACATTGCCACTGCTTGAATACTGCCAGAAACTGTAGCTGCCAGCATAATCGCAACGCCAATTATATTGAGCGACCCAATGGTCATAACCGCTCAACGACGGAGAATTCAGGTAGTTGTTAAGCCAGTTAAGGTTCGCATAGATACCCGACTTAAAGCCAACGGCCTCCATACGGTTGCAAAAAGCCTGCGCAATCTGGGTAAGCTTATCCTTGCTGAAATCCGGATCTTGCAAGATATAGCTATCCTCAAGATCATAATAAACGGGAAGCGACGGATGATGGCCGCCGAGCCAAGCAAGTGTCCTGTCGGCCTCTTTATTGGCATCCTCTACAGAACGGGCGTAGGAGTAGTAATACACGCCATAAGGAATGCCGAGGCGTTCACATTCAGCAGCGTTCTTTTCAAAAGAATCGTCAGGTTTTCCGTAAACCGGACCGACCTTGAGAATGGCAAAATCAATCCCCGCGGCCTTAACCTTATTCCAATCAACAGTTCCTTGATGATTGCTGACATCGATGCCGCGCGCAACAGCGCCATTGGGCAAAGGATCGTCAGTTAAAGACTGCGCATCGATGTCGCCATTGTCAGAATCGATAAGCACGCCGTTTTCGAAACGCCAAGAGTTCGGTTCCAAAGAGTCGGCTTCGCAGGAATTCATTTCAGTGGAATCATCGGTTGGGGCTTCACCGTTTGACTCGTCAACACGAGACTCTTCGATGCCAATTCCAGGCTGTTCGCCTGAATCAGAGTCTACACCCCCATCAGGACGAGCAGCATTTGCATCGTCACCATACCATTCGGTTACACCCTGAGAACCCGAGGCATCGTCCTGCGCTCCCTGAGAGCTTGCACCTTGAGATTCGTACTCGTTCGATGTTTGCGAGACCGACTGCGAAGCAGCGGCGGCCTGGACCGACAGCGCATACGCGCTGTAAGGCTGAATGATTTGCGACCAGCCCATCAATAGCGTACAAACCAAAGCAGCAGACGCTTTAAGACGTTTCATGCATATCCCCCGAGACAGTAACCACAGATAAAGAAACGAATACTAGCTATATTACCGCACTTCCATACAGGCATTTAAAGCTTAGGAAAGCACCAGTTAGCACACAGTCAAAAAGAGGCGCTCCTGCAACGGAGCGCCTCAACAGACTCTATGCGAAAGGCCTAGCGGCACCGATTACACGAACTGGAGCATTGACCGAGCGCTCGGTCACACCGATCCCAGGCCACGAATCAATGATTCGACCGTTTCCGATATAGATTCCAATATGGCCCTGGTAGTAGACCACATCTCCCCTCTGCATAGCAGAAGTGCTAACCGGCATAAACGTGTTGTTGCGATACCAATTCATGGAGTTGTAGGTTTGCTCGGGCAACCAACGATGGTTATACGGGTTATACCAACCCATATCCATGCCAGTCGCATACAGACATTGCAGCACTAAGCCCGAACAATCAACCGCATCCCCCGGACAAGAAGACCAAGGCTCGATATAACGCGTCCCGATATATTCACGAGCACGCTGGACGAATGCGTTGATGCAATCCTGTCGCGAAGCGTTGTAAGGAATTCGAGAAGGCGTGACATACGTAAAGTAACCGGTGCAATACGAAGGAAGCTGCACGCTATTGCAACTAACCTTTGGATAAGATCCCGGGGTCTGATACCCCATATAACGATAGGTCTCAAAATACGAATCAGACGTAGAGCCTGGTGCGGAAGCGCCCTTGGGAACAATCTTTACCTGTAATGCCTGAACAGGAATGCCAAGCTTCGTGGTGCCCGCCGGTGATCCATTTTTGGTCCAGCCAAGCCATCCGTAATTTGACACGTGGACGCGATACCAGACATCAAAGTAATTCGAAACGTCACCAGTCAAATTAATCTTCACAGCTTGGATTTGTTGTCCCTGTCCAATGGTTCCCGCTGTGGCTCCATCTGAGACAGCAGATTGCCAGCCGATATTGGATACGTGGGCGGAATACGAAATGCCACCGTTCATGGAACTATCGGAAAGGGATAGTTGCATTGCCTCCATGGCACGGTTCTGCCCAACCGTTCCGGCAACACCGCCATTGCCAACAGACGCTTGCCAGCCAAGACCGGAGCAATTTGCCTTAGCGGATAGCCCAGGAAGCTGGATCAACGCAGCATGATCTTGAACGGGGGCGTCGGACGAACCCTTGGCAACCAACTTAATTTGAATTGCCTCGGCCTGCTTAGACAGCCCAACGGTGCCAGCTGCGGCGTCATTTTTAGCCCAACCAAGCCAACCATAATCCGCCGCATGAATACGGTAGTAAATATTGTATTTTGACGAGTCGTTGCCAGTGAGCCTTAATTTAACCGCCTGAATTGCGAGGCCCTTGCCAACAGTGCCAGCATAGGAAGCACCCGAAACGTATGGCTGCCAACCGATATTCGCAACGTGTGCTGACACTTCAACGGAGGCATCGATGCCCTGCGTCGAAATATACAACGCCTGCAGAGAACGAGACATGCCCGTCTGGCCGGCAGTTTCGCCATTGCCAACGGGAGCCAACCAGCCCGCAGAAGCAACGTGCGCCTGGGATACAAGACCGATTCCCGACGTTTCGGTAAATGCATTACCGGTAGAACCAGGGGCAGGTTGACCCTTACGAACAAGTGCAACATCTATGCCGCACAAACCGGAAGAACCACCAGAAACGCCACATGCCTGACCATTTGACGTCCAGCCCGTCCAGCCATTACCGGAATCGTATACTCGATACCAAATGTCATAATTGGCAGCAAACTGGCCGCTCAGCGACATTTTTATCGCTTTAATGGGTGCGCCGGATACCGCCTTGGCGGCGCCGCCATCCGATTCGGAAGCACCCCAGCCTGAATATGCATCCATAACGGCATAGGAAATTGACCCGTCATCAGTTTGGCCTGCAACGCTTAAGGCAATGGAGTTCAGCAGTTTGGCGCCCTTGCCTCCAATCGTAGCCTTTTGACCAGAAGATAAGCCAAGACTCTCCCCAGAAACGGCGGATCCGGAAACCGCAACAGCATCTAGATCGCCGATAAAGACCTTGCTCGAAGAGCCAGGCGCTGCTCCGCCTTTCTCCACAAGGATTACCTTTACCGCTTCGATAGCCTTGCCTTTACCGGCAGAACCAGCGGCAGCTCCATTACAAGCCCAATCGAGCCAGCCTATACCCGAGACATGAGCACAGTACCAAATGTCATATTTTTCAGCTGCCTCACCGGTTAGACGAATCTGAACGGCTTCGAGACGCTGAGACTTACCAGTCGTTCCACAGTGCCCCTCAGACCACTGTTGCCAGCCGACATTAGAAACATGGCCACGAAGCTCAATGGAGCCCGAGTGACCATACCAGCCAAGCTGAGCCTCAAGCGCCTCCATGGGGAGGCCCCTACCAGTTGTCCCGGCAACAGATCCGCCGCCTACGGGCGACATCCAACCAATATTCGACGTATGTGAGCGAACAGTGATTGAGGCAGGTTCATCGCTACGGCTCTTAAAAGGACAGGCGGTGTCGCCCGGGGCGGGGTCGCCCTTGGGCAGGACCGCGACCTGGACGGCCTGGACGGCGCGGCCGTAGCCCGCCGAGCCGGCGTCGGCGCCGTCGCACGCCCAGCCCAGCCAGCCGAACTCGGCGGAGTGGACGCG
>DBFOIV010000212.1:0-9444 GCA_048489175.1 Collinsella sp.
TCACTTAGACTCCTCCATGTACAGTACGTGTTGTTACAGAGATTCACGGGGCTCTGCAAGTAACCCGTCCATATTACCCCGCTCGCCGTACGAGTCAACAGGTATTTTGGCTCCGACCAGAGTTTCTGCACATGTCATCCACGAGCCGTGATTTTCCAGCTCTTTAGCTGTTGTCATTTTTTGAGGGTTCGCCGTCGCTAGCGCTCAACGAACTCTTGGATTTCCGCGAGCAGGCGCTTTGCCTCCTGACGGCCCTGGATATACAGGTCCAAAAGCTTTGCCGAATCGTGCTCGACATGGCCGACCTCGACCGGCTTTTGCGGAGCAACGATCAACGCGCGGCCCTCGCGCTCATACTTCCACAGGTGCATGCGCTGGATGTTGTAGCGGTCGTGGCGCGTCTCGATTCCCTCAAGCAGATAGGGGTAGTCGGCATAGCGAGCGCGCGCGGCAGGCATAAACTCGTAGGGCTTTTTCTCATACGAACGGTCCTGCGTGACAATGACAACCGCGCGATCGAAGCCCGCCTCCTCCAGCACGTGCTCGATGGGGATCGAATCGGCTACGCCACCGTCGACGTATTTGTGCCCGTCAATCTCGACCGGCGGCGTCACCAGCGGCAGCGACGTCGATGCGCGAACAGCGTCGAGGTCAAGTACGGCGCTTTTGACCGGCAGGTACGTGGCGGTTCCAAACAGCATGTCCGTCGCAACGGCATACATCTCGATGGGGCTCGCGTCGAACGTCTCGTTGTCAAAGGGATCCAGGCGGTCCTGGACATCGTTGAAGATAAAGTCGTAACCCACAATAGAGCCCGTGGACGCAAACGATGCGGCGCCCATAAAGCGGCTGTCGTTGCAGAAAGCCAGGTTGATGCGGTTGGCACGGCCGATCTGGTGCGACTTATAGTTCACGCCGTTGAGGGCGCCGGCCGATACACCGTAGACAGCCGGAATCTCGACGCCGGCCTCCATGAGAACGTCGAGCACGCCCGCGGTAAACTGCCCGCGAAAACTACCGCCCTCCAAAACGAGCGCGACCTTGCCGGCGTTCTTTGCCTTATCTTCTGCAGTCATTTTGACCTCCTGCGATTGCGTTTTGGCTTTCTTCTACCCAGTTTTGGGATGGCGAGCGCGCGGGTTTTTCGAGGCGGCAGGTGAAGCGGAAAGTGTGTCCCAGTTTGAGGCGAGATTCCGGGATGTGCTTTCCGCTTGAGCTGCCATTGGGAAAGCATATCCCACTCTACGGCTCGATTCCGGGTCGCAGTTTCCGCTTGAGGCATCATCCGGAAACTACATCCCAGTCTGAGCGCGGGTTCCGGGATGGGCTTTCCGCCTGGGCCGCCATTGGGAAAGCGCGTCTCACCCTGCGTCACTGAGGCGTTTTCTTTACGCCCGCGCCCTGCGCAGAGTTCGATTCTCCGCGGTACGGGGGTCCGTTGATGGGTTGAAGCCGGGGCGAGACGCCCGATCGACATCGCATCCATATCGGGTCGAGGCTTTGCGCGGAGAATCCGCGTATTTGCTTCGCAAATCCGCACCGGCTTCGGCCGCCTGCCGGCGCCCTCGCCCGCGGGCTAAAAACGCTCACGCGTTTTCTTTACGCCCGCGCCCTGCATAGAGTTCGATTCTCCGCGGTACGGACTAGAAATAAAAAGGCAGGTAGATACGAATATCTACCTGCCTGTTACTTATGGTGGAGGCGCGGAGAATCGAACTCCGGTCCACGAAAGCCCCCTGATTGGCATCTCCAAGCTCAGTCGCTGGTTTTGTCTCGGACGCTTTGCGCGCAGCGACACGCTCGCGGCATCCCAACCGGTTCGGTCTTAGCCCGCGCCATACCGATTACGTGCGCGGGAGCATTCCCCTAACATGACGTCGCACCGGTGTCGGGGAAATCACCGAGTTGACGCGCCGCTATAAACTAAGCAGCGAGAGCCATAGGCTCAAAAGAAGAGTTGTTGTCAATTCAATTTGACGGTACCCCTGTTTAACGAGGCGAGGAGACCTCGGCTTGCTTCCTCTCTCAAAGCTATCGTGTCGAAACCAGTCGCCCCCGAATGTCGGGAAAGTCTGGATGGCATCGGGTCTGCAAACACCCGATAACCGTCGACTTTTCAAGGAACACGCGGGGTGAACCCCGCTCGTGGATAGCTATCTTACCACGTTCTAAAGGCAGGCTTCCATTCTATGCACGAGCTGTGAAGACCCTAATGTGCACCACACTTCGCACTTTTGCTACCGAACACGTCACGTATATTTTCGCCAAGCAAAATTGACCCGTCGAAAGGACCGTTATGGATACCAAGCAGCAACTCGTCAATGCCCTCGCAGGCCTGGGCTCAACCATTACCGAAGCTATGGATGTCATCGAAGGCTTTGTCCCCTGCGGACATCCCGCCCTCACGGTATCGAACGCACTCGTCGCGCTGGACGCTGACGGTGATGCAGCTCTCGCCCAGCAGCTTGAGACCGTCGAGGGCTTTATCGACCACGTGAGCGAGAACCGCGGCGTGGCCGCCTACCACGGCATCGAGGTCGAGCTCGCGGGGCCCAAGGCCGATCTGTTCGCAGCAATCCGCGAGGTAGGCGCCCTTATGCAGACCGCAGGCGTCAAGAACACCCAGGTCAACGAGTGGGTCTACCGCAGCCTGGCAGCACTAAACGATTCCGATGAAAAGGCTGCCAAAAAGCTCGCCGAAGCTCCCCTCGTCAAGGCAGCGCTTTTGTAATTAAAGGATGCGCGGCCTTCTGAGCGCCGACGTTCCGAAGGCCGCGCAGACAGCCAGGCGTTAGCAGGACACCCGCCCACCACGTTCGGCCAGAGCAAGAATCGGCATCATTTGGCGCGGGGTCTTTGCTGCGAGATCGGCATGTTCGAGCAGCTTGCGATCGTTGGTCACCAAGTAATCGACCTGCGCGCGCTTGCACGCAGCGAGTACCAAGTTGTCCTCGTAATCGCGATGGAGCGCTAAGTATTTGTCGGCCAGCCAAAGGTCCGACACATCTGCACCCACGGCCGTGGCGTTTTCGGTCATATTCCGAACAAACGCCAACGCCGCATCGCCAATTGCACGGGCAGATGCCTTGTCGAGTGCTCCCCCGCTGGCAAGAACGCTACGCTTCAGCTCGTGTTGGACAACGTACAGCACGTCCTTAGCGATATGCACCGGGAAGAATAGCAGCGCCCCAGTCTCCGTCGCCTGCCCAATAAACGCACGCGCGGCAAGCGACTCGGCATGGTCGACGCAAAAGGAATCAACCCATACGTTGGCATCCACCATGATCTTGAGAGGTGTCCCACTCACTGAATCATCCCCTTTTGGCGATAATGCTCATCCATGGCTTCGGAATAGATTGTGTCCCAATCGTGATCGTCGGATATAGACGATGTATCGATACCCAGGTCCGCGTAAAGCTGATCCGCCGCCGCCCATGATGCGACAAACGGCGAGGTGGCACCAGCACTAGGCAGTTGGTCGTCAACGGCAGCAAGCACTTCCTCGCACTGCCCACCACCCTGTGCGACCTTGGCCACAACCTTTCTGATGAGCTCGGGCAGCGAGGCGCCCGAAAGCCGCAACGCTTCCTCCGCATGGTCCTTGATCTGACGATCCACGCGAACGTTCACCTGCGCCATGCCGCTAACAGCACCCATCTCAACCTCACCTTCAAATCCTGCTATCTTTGCTAGCATCACTATATATTGCTGCTAGTACATGGTCAAACGCAAAAGGCCTGCATTCCGGCGGCTGCAACACCGTCCGGATGCAGGCCATAAACTCAAGCAAAAACGCTAGCGCAGATATGCCTTCGCGTTGCTCAGGCTGTAGGCGATCGTTGAGCCGTTATGCAGCAGCGACGACGTCTGCGGGGTAATCGCACCGGTAATGCCCAGTGCCAGGAGCGCTGAGTTGGTGAGCATCACCTTAGAATAGGAGCTCGTCAGACGATCAACGAGGCCCTGGCTCATGTGGCGCAGACGCACAATCGCGGCGAGATCCGTATCGGTCAGGATGATATCGGCGACCTCCTTGGCGATGTCGCTTCCGCCACCCATCGCCAGGCCCACGTCGGCCAAACCGAGCGCCGGCGAATCGTTGACGCCGTCGCCCACCATGGCAACGTGGCGCCCCTCGCTCTTAATGCGCTCCACATAAGCGTACTTATCCTCGGGCAGCAGCTCGGCCTTAAACTCGTCGACCCCCGCCTCGCGCGCAATGCGCTCGGCCGTGCGTTCGGAGTCGCCCGTAAGCATAACGACATGTTTGACGCCCAGCGCATGCAGATCGGCGATGGCCTCGCGCACTCCGGGCTTAAGCGGGTCCTCGATACCAAGCACGCCGACGACCTTGCCGTCGACCGCCAGATACAGCGGCGACAGCCCCTGCATCTGGGACTCAATTTGCTCTTGCGTCTCCGCCTCTAGCTGGGCATGCTCGTCGTCGAATACAAAGTGAGCGGAACCGATGATGGCGCGACGCCCTTCGATGGACGAAGCGATGCCGTGCGCCACAATATACTCGACAGCAGCGTGACGCTCGCGGTGCTCGAGCCCGCGCTCGCGAGCGGCGTTGACCACGGCACGCGCCACCGGATGCGGGAAATGCTCCTCCAGGCATGCGGAAAGGCGCAGGACCTCGTCCTCGCTCCAGCCGTCGGTGGTGAGCACGCAGGCAAGACGCGGCTGTGCCTCGGTGAGCGTGCCGGTCTTATCAAACACAATGGTGTCGGCCTTGGCAAACGACTCAAAGTACTTCGCGCCCTTGACCATGACGCCCATCTTGGCAGCGTCGCTCATAGCAGTCATAACGGCGACGGAACCCGTGAGCTTGAGTGCGCACGAGTAGTCGACCATCAGTGCCGCTGAGGTCTTGATGAGGCTGCGGGTGGTAAGCGCAACCAGGCCCGCGAGCAGGAAGTTCCACGGGACGATCTTGTTGGCAAGGTCCTCCATATGCGACTGGCCCTCGGACTTGAGCGAGTCGGCCGTCTGCACGAGCGAGACGATTGAGCGGAGCTTGGTTTGCGCCGTATTGGCGCGCACACGCACCAAGATACTACCGTCTTCCACGACAGTGCCGGCGAACACGTCGTCGCCTGCGCTGCGCTCGACGGCCAGCGGCTCGCCGGTCAGGGTCGCCTGGTTGACCATGGCGCTCCCCTGCTCGACAACACCGTCGATGCAGATGGACATACCAGTGCGTACGGCGACCAGATCGCCGGGCTCGAGCTCGGTGGCGGCAACACTCACCTCGGTGTCGCCGACCACTTTTTGCGCCTTGTCGGGTACGTCGAGCAGCGAGTTGATGAGCTCGTTTTCGCTCATGGCGCGCGTGTAGTCCTCGAGTAACTCGCCCACGTTGAGTAGGAACATCGTCTGGCCCGCGGTGTCGACATCACGTTTGACGAACGAAATGCCGATGGCCGAAGCGTCAAGCACAGGAACGGTTAGGCGCGGCTGCGCCAGCTCATGAAGGGCAGCGCGCAAAAATGCCATGTAACCGGCCACGACAAACACCGCACGCAGAGGCGTCGGCAAGAACCAGCGGCGCGCGTAGTGGGCGCCGATAAGTGTGGCAAGATCCATGACGAGCTTGTGCTTGCGTGGCTCAAGCTGCATCACGTAACCCGTCTTTGCGTCGGCAATGGCCTGGGCATCGAGCGCACACAAGGCGTCGAGCACGCCCGCACGACACTGCTCATCATATTCGAGCGCCATCTGGCCAATACGGCCGTAAACGCGCACCTTGTGCACGCCGTCGATGTCGCCGCTGAGCTTAAGAAGCGCATCGAGATCACTCTCTGGCACAGGACCCGCCAATTGAAGACGGGTCCTGCCGGGGATCTCGCTAATAATCGAGAATCTCATAGTTTGTGCCTGGGAGCGTTACTCTGCTGCCTCGTCCGCAGCGGCCTCGCTCTGGGTGATGTAGGCAGCCTCGGCAACCATGTCGTCGACATTAGCCTTGGCCTGCTCGACCATGTCCTGGTAGCCGTTCTTGATGCGCATGCCGCACGCGATACCCTGCACGCAGGCATTCTTGACCGGAGCGCTGGTAAGCAGCTTGATGCCGGCCGTGCCAAGCAGAAAACCGCCACCGACAAGCAGGGTATTGAACGTCGACTTCTTCATGTTGCTTCTCCCTTTTGCCGCATTGGACGCGGCACGGTGCCTCAGCACCCGAGTAAACAAGTTTGCTCGAGCACACTTTTGAGACTAGTTTAGTATAATTATTTGGTCAACAACGGCTAACTTTTTGGAAACTATGGGGGTGAACTCAATATGACAAAGGGACTGTCCCTTTGTCACACTCCTACAGCTGCCAGGCCGCCGCCTCCTTTTGCAGCGCAACCATGCGGGCGAATTCTCCACCTGCCGCCTTGAGCTGCGCCGGGGTGCCCTGTTCGGCAACCACGCCATCTTTAAGCACAACGATTTTGTCGGAATTTTCCACCGTACGCATACGGTGGGCAATAACGATAACCGTCTTACCTGCAAGCAGACGGGAGAGTGCCTGCTGTACCACGGTCTCGTTCTCCACATCCAAGCTCGCCGTCGCCTCGTCCAACAGCACGATAGGCGCGTCTTTGAGCAGCGCACGGGCGATAGAGATGCGCTGGCGCTCGCCACCGGAGAGTTTGGAGCCGTTCTCGCCGATCATGGTGTCGTAGCCCTGCGGCATGCGGTTCACGAACTCGTCGCAGTTGGCGGCACGCGCGGCAGCAAGCACTTGCTCATCGGTGGCATCACGACGCCCGAGGCGGATGTTTCCCATCACCGTGTCGTCAAAGAGCAGCACGTCTTGGAACACAATGGCGTAATCGCGCAGGAGCACCTCGGGATCGACGCTCGCAACATCCACACCGCCCACGGTAACCTTGCCCGCAGTGGCATCCCAAAAGCGCGCGGCCAGGCGGCTCACCGTAGACTTACCGGAACCCGAAGGACCGACCAGCGCCGTGACCTCGCCTTCCTTGGCGGTAAAGCTCACATCGGTAAGAACTTTATCGCCGGCGCGTCCGTCCTCGCCCGCACCATAGCCAAATGCCACGTGATCGAACACCACATCGTGGCCCACGGGCTCAAATTTCTCGCTGCCCCGCGCCACAGGCTCTTCCATGATGGAACGCATGCGCTTGGCAGACGACTCGGCGACAAACAGCTCGGACATTAACATTAACGCCTGGTCAAAGGGCGCATAGATACGACTCACCATAAGCAGGAAGGCAAACATCACCAAAAAGTCGACCTGCCCGGAGGCGACCATCGCGGCACCCGTGACCAGCGTGGTGGCAATGCCCAGACGCAGGATGGCAAAGGCGGAGTTGACCAAAAGCCCGTTAACGAGCTCGCCCTTGGTAGTCTCGCGCTCCTCGGCATCGATCACGGCGTTGAGCCCCTCAAGATAATGGGCCTCCTGGTTGGTGGCGCGGATCTCGCGAACGCAGTCGAGCGTCTCTTGAATTGCCTCGGTAACCTTGACCTTCTCGGCACGCACGCGATCGAACACCGGAGTCATGGGGCCGCGCGTTAGATACAGCACGGCAAAGGCCACGGGAACGCTCCAAAACGCCGCAATCGCCAGCTGCCAGCAAAAGAACAGCGACGCCACGAATACAATGGCGCTTGCGATGATGGCACCCCAAAGCTCTCCCAGCACGTGGCTGTAGGCGTGCTCCATGGCCTGGACGTCACCCATGATGGTCTCGGTTAAATCGGCCAGATCACGACGACCAAAAAACGACAGCGGCAGTTTGCGCAAGCGCTCGGCGATCTCCATACGCTGCTTGCCGCACTCCTCGTAAAAGATGCAGTAGGTGTAGTAATACTGCTGCCAGTTAGAGGCAAAGAGCATCACGAAAAAGACCAGGAGGCCGCCCACGATCGGCAGGGCATCCGGCAGGTCAGCCCCGCTGGCGAGATGCTCGACAAAGCCGGCCATAACCAGGAATAGAAAGCCCATGCCGGCCATGGTAATAAGATTGGTGAGCGTGGTCCAGAAGATGCCGCGTTTTACGCCGGCGATGCCTTTATCGGATAGGAAATACTTCTTTTGGAATGAGGCGAACATTTAGGCCTCGCCTCCCTTCGCGACGGCGGTATCCGCGGTCGCTGCAGTGATTTTCCAGCTCGCGGCCTGTTCGTATTCGGCCCACATCTTGGCATACAGACCCTCTTGGGACAGCAACTCGGCATGGGTACCCGACTCCTGCACGCTGCCCTGGTTGAGCACCACGATTTGGTCTGCGCCCACCACAGTCGAGAGTCGGTGCGCAATCATAATGACTGTGCGACCAGCCGCCAGCTTGCTAAAGGCGCGCTGGATGAGCGCCTCGTTCTCGGGATCGGCAAACGCCGTGGCCTCATCGAGCACCACGATAGACGCGTCTTTAAGGATCGCGCGGGCGAGTGCCACGCGCTGGACCTCGCCGCCCGAAAGATATGCTCCGCCGGCACCGAGCATGGTATTGATGCCTTGTGGGAGCTTGGCCACAATGTCGTCGCACTGAGCTGCGGTGAGGGCCGCACGCACTTCGTCGTCAGTGGCCGTAGGCTTGGAGGCGCGCACGTTATCGGCAAGTGTTTGCCGGAACAGCTGGTTGGTCTGGAACACGAAGGCGACCTGGCCCATAAGCTCGTGCGGATCCATATCGCGAACGTCCACACCGCCTACGAGCACTCGACCCGAGGAAACGTCCCAAAAACGCGGGATCAGGCTTGCGCAGGTTGACTTGCCGCCACCCGAGGGACCCACCAGGGCGAGAGTGCTACCCGCGGAAACGCTAAAGCTCACATGGCTAACGGCAGGTGTTTCGGCACCCTCGTAGGTAAAACTCACGTCCTCAAATCGCACGTCGCCACCGGCAGGGTGCTTGGGTTGGGCGGGCACGGAGAGCTGCTTGGAATCCATGACGCTTCGAATACGAGCCAGCGAATCGGCACTCATCTGAGAGGCCTCGCCCACAAACATGAGCTTGGTCATGGCCGTCGGCACCACGGCCGAAAATATCGCGTAAAACGTGAAGTTGGCCATAAAATGCGCGAAGTCCGTCTCGCCCGGCGCCAACAGCAACGCCACGGGCAGCAGGAATGCCACAAGACCATTGAGCGCGGTAAGGTTGAGCACCTGCGGACCTCGGCAGAACGTGCCCGCATAGTTTTGCGCCATGTCGGCATATTCGGCGATCGCATCGTGGAAGGCCTTAAAGGAGTAGACCGTCTGCTGAAACACCTTGACCACGGGGATGCCTCGTACGTATTCGGTGCCGGTCTTGTTCATCTTGACCAGCGCCCCCATGTAGGCCTTCATAAACTCGCCGCCCTTGCCGCCCATCATGGTGGCCATGGCGCCAAACGAAACGACGACCGAGATAAGGCATGCCGCGCCCAAGCGCCAATCGAGGGCGAAAAGCAATACGAGCAGGCCCACGACCATGGCGG
>DBFOIV010000213.1:0-8865 GCA_048489175.1 Collinsella sp.
TACGATCCGGCTACCGTGCCGGTACACAGCACATCGTAGGAAGGATTGAACTTGAATTCATTAGCTGAGAGCTAAGGCTGCGGTAAACGACCAATGCAGTTATCCAAACGCCGAGCAAACGCACTGCGCGCGACCGTCTGCCGGCAGCGATCAACCCACCGTGACGGATTCCCCGGTAAAGGCACTGATCATCAACAGGATAAAGAAGGCCAAATAGCTGATGCTCAGCAGGTAGGCGATGACCAAAAAGGCAATCCATCCTACATTGGTCTTACCGTCGGCGCGGCGCTGTTCACGACTGCGATAAAGCCAAATCGTCACGCCGATGGCAGTGATAAACAGCACAAGTGCTGCCGCGGCAAGCCCGGCAAGCGCAAACATCACGCCAATGCTCACAGCAATAACCGGAAGCAGCAGCAAACCGCACCCGCATCCACCCGGACTATATACGGCAGACTGTCGGCGTCGTTCCATCGTCACTCCATCACAAGCAATCGTTTATAGACATCGAGGCCTTTGAGTAGGATTTCCTCGTCGAAGAGCATGCTATCGGTATGCAGAGCGCTTGTGGCATAGGCGGGGCAGCCATCCGAATCACTCGGGTTGTCTTGGCCCTCTGGCATACCCGTGCCCAGCAGGAAAAACACGCCCGGCAAATGGCGCTGATAGAACGCGAAATCCTCGGCAATTAACAGCGGCTCCTCCATAAGCTGCAGCCCGGGCAAGGCAGGCGCGACGCTGGCAAATAGCTCGGGGTCGTTGTCGACCGGCGGATAGCCCTCGGCAAAGTCGAGATCGTACGTGCAGCCCGTTGCAGCGCAGGCATCGTCCAGCACGCGGCGCACGCCCTCGCGTGCCCGGTCGAACATGTCGTCTGTAAACACACGCAGGCTGCCGGCAACATGGGCCTCCCCCGCCACCGCATTGCAGACGGTGCCTGCCTGCAGCAGGCCGAACTTGCCAATGCAGGGCTCATCGGCACCCAGCTCATCCATCAGTTCGCGCTCGGCAACCAAGAACTTGGCAGCCGCCAGCGCCGCATCGTGCGACTCCTCGACCGGAACGCCATAGGTCTTAGCAATATGGATGCTCGTCCCGTGAATATGAATGTGTGTCTCACTCGAACGCGCCAGCAACGGACCGGAGCAGCTCGCCAACGTGCCGGCGGGCAGATCGGGCCACACATGGAAGCCAAAAATGCGGTCGGCCCCATAGCGCTCGAACACACCGCTCTCGCATACCGTCTTGGCACCACCGGTCGTTTCCTCGGCCGGCTGGAACACAAAGAGAACATTGCGCCTAATGGCGCCCGGATGCTCGCGAATCGTACGGTCGACATACGTCGCGGCGGCAAGCGCCATGGCCATGTGTCCGTCATGTCCGCAAGCGTGCATCTTGCCGGGATGGGTTGAGGCAAAGGCCGCTCCCGTCGCTTCCGCGATGGGCAGCGCATCCATATCGGCGCGAATCGCCGTGGCATGCGCGGCATCAACGCCGGCGTCGAAGAAAGCACAGACGCAGCTGGGGCACGGATGGGTCACTTCGCAGGTGAGCGGTGCCAGCACGCCCTCGATATAGGCAATGGTTTGCGGAAGATCGAAATCGAGCTCCGGAATGCGATGGAGATCGCGGCGATAGCGACGGAGTTCTTGGAGCTCGGTCATAGAGGATCCCTTCGTGAGGCACATCTGTTGCAACTTATTGTGATACAGGATTGTGGCGCACATGTTTCCAGCATATCCCTGCATTTTTTAAACGTTATATACGAATACTCTTGTTTGGTAAAGTGCAACGTGGTAGGGTCGTTACCACTTGATAGAGGCGCGGGCACGAAGAACCGCGGGCGAGCCGGCAGGCTTTGACCCCGCGGGGAGGCGAAACCCGCCGAACTGGGCTTTTCGGGCACGAACAACCTGGTGGGCCTGCGGGAAACACCCGCAGGACTGTCTGCAGCAATGCGGGAGCGCTATCCGGACATTGGGTCCACGCTATGCGGATTCGATGCGCAGATGGCGCCGTCTGGATAGCGAGGTTTACGGGACATGGCATTGACTCCCAACGAGGCATATGCGGCCAAGCAGCCGTTTGTGGACAAGGAGACGCTCGAGCATATCGTCGAGCAGTTCCCCACGCCGTTTCATCTATATGACGAGGCGGGCATCCGCCGCAACATGCAAGAGGTGCGCGACGCCTTCGCATGGAACCCGGGCTTTAAGGAATACTTTGCCGTCAAGGCAAATCCCAACCCGGCGCTCATCTCCATTCTCAACGAATACGGCTGCGGCTGCGATTGCTCGAGCTATACCGAGCTCATGATTGCCCGCTCGCTGGGCATCACGGGACACGACATCATGTTCTCGTCCAACGACACGCCGGCAGCGGACTTTGAGCTCGCCGACAAGCTGGGCGCCATCGTCAACTTTGACGACATCAGCCACATCGAATTCTTTGAGCGCGTTGCGGGGCCCATCCCCAAGACGGTCAGCTGCCGCTTTAATCCGGGCGGCTTGTTCCAGCTCTCCAACGGCATCATGGATAACCCCGGCGACTCCAAATACGGCATGACCACCGAGCAGCTCTTTGAGGCTTTCCACATGCTCAAGGCCAAGGGCGCCGAGAATTTTGGCATCCATGCCTTCCTTGCCAGCAACACCGTCACCAACGACTACTACCCCAAGCTCGCGCGCATCCTCTTTGAGCTTGCCGTGCGCCTGGAGCGCGAGACCGGTGCACATGTCGCCTTCATCAATCTGTCCGGCGGCGTCGGCATCCCCTATCTACCCGAGCAGCAGGCCAACGACATTCACGCCATCGGCGAGGGGGTGCACGCGGCCTACGACGAGATCCTGGTTCCCGCCGGTATGGGCGATGTGGCCATCTGCACCGAGATGGGCCGCTTTATGATGGGGCCCTACGGCTGCCTGGTCACCAAGGCTATCCACGAAAAGCAGATCTACAAGGACTATATCGGTGTCGACGCAAGCGCCGTCGATCTGATCCGTCCTGCCATGTACGGCGCCTACCACCACATTACGGTAATGGGTCAGCCGGGTGGCGCCGACAAGACCGCAGCGCCTGTCACAAACACGTACGACATTACGGGCAATCTGTGCGAGAACAACGACAAGTTCGCCATCGACCGCGAGCTACCGCAGATCGACATGGGTGATGTGCTCGTGATCCACGATACCGGCGCGCATGGCTACTCCATGGGCTACAACTACAACGGCCGTCTGCGCTCCGCCGAGGTGCTGCTGCGCCCCGATGGCTCGGCCGACCTCATCCGCCGCGCCGAGCGCCCGGGCGATTACTTTGCCACACTCGACGTGCTGCCGAGCGGCCGAGAGCTGCTGGCCAAGTCGCGCGCCGAAAGTGCTCGCCGTCGTGCCCAAGACGAGCGCCTGGCAGTCGCCGCCCAATGGAACAAACGCATCCAGATCGCGGACGCGAAGGAGAAGAACATGGACATCCGCAATCTCGAGGGCTCAATCGTCGCCCTTGTTACGCCGTTTAAAAAGGACGGCAGCGTCGACTTTGACGCGCTCGAACGCCTTATCGATTTCCACCTGCAAAACGGCACCGATGCCATCCTCACCCTGGGCACCACCGGCGAGAGCGCCACGATGACCGATGACGAGGACAACTCCGTCGTCGCCGCCGTGGTCAAGCATGTTGCAGGACGCGTCCCCGTCATCGCCGGCTCGGGCTCCAACTCCACGCAGACCATGCTCACCAAGTCGCTCACCTATCAGGGCCTGGGCGCCGACGGTCTGCTGCTCATCACCCCCTACTACAACAAGTCCAATGAAGAGGGTATCTATCAGCACTTTAAGACCGTCGCCGATGCCGTGGACATCCCCTGCATCCTGTACAACATCCCCGGCCGCTGTGGCTGCGGCATCAGCGAGCGCAACGTAGAGCGCCTGGCCGCACATCCCAACATCATGGGTATTAAGGAAGCCTCTGGCAACGTCGCCTACGCGGCCAAGATCGCCCACCTGCTGTCCGACGACTTCCGCATGTACTCGGGCGAGGACGCGCTTACCGTGCCGCTCATGAGCCTGGGCGCCTCGGGCACCATCAGCGTGTGGGCCGACGTGCAGCCGCAGCTCGTGCATGACATGTGCCGCGCCTATCTGGACGGTGACGTGGCGCGTGCCCGCGATATCCAAATTGCCGGCCAGCCACTCATCAATGCCCTTTTTAGTGAGGTCAACCCCATCCCCGTCAAAGAGGCGCTCGCCCAGATGGGTATGATCGAGGCAAACTACCGCATGCCGCTGTGCCCCATGGCAGACGACACGCGCTCTGCACTTACCGATGCCCTGAAGGGAGCTGGTCTGCTTGATTAAGACCGTCATTATGGGAACGGGCCGCATGGGCTCGCTCATCCGCACTACCGCCGAAGGCATTGTCGACGCCGGCGGGCAGCCCGTTTTTGATATCGTCGCCCAGATCGGTTTTGATCTGTCCGAGCTCGAGAACGCCCCGGCAGCAGACATCATCATCGACTTTTCGAACGTCGTGACCTTTGACGCCGTCGTCGCCTATGTCGAGCGCACGGGCGCGGCGTTGGTCTCGGGCACCACAGGCTACACCCCCGAGCAGATGGACCGCCTGCGTGAGCTGGGCCAGAACACCCGCGTTATGCACTCGGGCAATTACTCCATCGGCATCGCAGCCCTGCGTCATCTAGTGGCCCAGGCCACGCGTGAGCTGCCCGGCTTTGACTGCGAGATTGTCGAGACACACCACAACCAAAAGGTCGACGCCCCCAGCGGCACCGCCAAGCTGTTGCTCGACGCCGTAGTCGAGGCCGAACCCGAGGCAGGCTACCACCCCGTCTACGGACGCGAGGGCATGTGCGGCGCGCGCGACCCCAAGGAAATCGGTATGCACTCGCTGCGCGGCGGCACCGTCGCCGGCGTGCACGAGGTGAGCTTCTTTGGCCAAGACGAGGAGATCACGCTCACGCACCGTGCCACGAGCCGCCAGATCTTCGTCAACGGCGCCCTGGCCGCCGCCCAGAAGCTCGTCACCCGCGACTCCGGCTTCTACACCTTCGACCAAGTCATGTTTGCCTAACCAGGTATCAACCGTATCCACGCAAAGGAGAAACAGCATATGAGTAACGCAGCCGAGATGGATGCACAGGAGATTATCAACTACATCGCCACCGTGCCCAAAAAGACGCCTGTCAAGCTGTACGTGCGCGAGAAGCCCGGCATGAAGGTTGCCTGGGGCGACGCGCATGTCTACGGCGGCCGTCGCGGCAAGACCGTCTTTGGCGACTGGGATGAGCTCAGGGCAATCCTCGACGCCAACGCCGACTCTATCGACTACTACGACGTAGAGAACGACTGCCGCAACTCCGCCGTGCCCATGCTCGACCTTAAGGGCATCAACGCTCGCATCGAGCCGGGCGCGATCATCCGTGACCGCGTCGAGATCGGCGACCGTGCCGTCATCATGATGGGCGCCATCATCAACATCGGCTCCGTCATTGGCGAAGGCTCCATGATCGACATGGGCGCCGTGCTGGGCGGCCGCGCCACCGTGGGTAAGAACTGCCACATCGGCGCCGGCACCGTGCTGGCAGGCGTCGTTGAGCCCGCCAGCGCCACGCCCGTCATCATCGAGGACGATGTCATGATTGGCGCCAACGCCGTGGTCCTGGAGGGCGTGCGCGTGGGCAAGGGCGCTGTCGTTGCCGCCGGTGCCGTATGCGTCGAGGACGTCCCCGCCGGTGCCGTCGTGGCCGGTGTCCCCGCCCGCGTCATCAAGATGCGCGACGAGAAGACCGACAGCAAGACCGGTCTGGAAGAGGGCCTGCGCCAGCTTTAATAGTTACGGCGTTTTACCAAACGCCGTAACGGCCCGACGCTGCAAACGCCCCTAAGCGGCAATCTGACGTTCAATCGTCGGTCGCGTACCGAAGTACGCTTCCCTCCTCTTTCACGTCACCTTGCTCGCTTAGGGGCGTTTTCGCTGACGTGAGCTCAACCTGCGGCGCAATGTCAGCCACCAAGCCGAAAACAAAAAAGGCCGAAGTCCCAAAAGGCTTCGGCCTTTGTTTTTTGCAACGTCCAAGAGCAGTTTATCGATTCTCAATACTTCCGATGTTCTTGAGCTCGATGGAGATGAGGCCGTTGGGCTCGTTGACAAACTCGATGTACTCAGAGTTCGAACCCATCTCGGCCGGGAAGCTGATCTCGATGCCCGTGTCGGTACGGATCTTGTGGTTGCGCACCGCCGCGCGTTCAACCTGCTTGCGCTCCACGGGCACACGCTCAGGCACCTTCTCCTCAGTCAGTGCCGCGCGCACGCTCTCCTTGATAACCGGCTCGTCCTCAAAGACCTCATCGACGATATCCCAAGGGGGCAGTTCCTCGTCATCCTCAACTTTCTCGGCAACAGCAGCCTTAACCTTGGCGAGTGCTACAGCCGTGTTGGCACCGTGCTCCTCGGCGACTTCCTCGACCACACGCGTCACGGTGTCGATGACCTCCTTGCCCGATACCCCCGTGTCGCACTGCAGCAGGCCATCGGGAATGAGCATGCGATCCTCGCCGGCAATCTTGCGCTTCTTATCCACATAGCCGATCTCCATGGTGCTTGCACGCACGATTGCATAGCTCGGCACCTTTTGCGAGGGATTCGGCAGAATGGCGTAGTGGCGCGCAATGTCGTTGCGCACCTCGCCCTCTTCGCGACCCACCTCGTGCATAAAAGCCTGCTTGGAGCCCAGCAGCATCACGGCAAACCAGCGGGCATCCTCATCGTCATCAAAGTCCGCCACAAGCACGTCAGTGGACTCGGCTTTCTCGGCCTTGGTAAGTTCGGAAGAGATGAACTCCGCAATCTGCTGAGACAGGTCCACGAACTCACGCTCACCAAAGAAATAGCCCTTGAGCTCGCCGCCGAATGCGGAGTTCTCGGCAAACGTGGCACGCTTGTTATCAGCCGAGGTACGAGCGCGCCGCAGGTGCGTGGTTACGAAATTACGCACGGTGCGGCTCTCGATATCGAGCTCGCGCTGGCTCATAACGTTGACGGCAGAGTCAAAGTCCAAGATATGCAGAATCGCGTGATTGATTTTCATATACGGCATTCCGTTCTAGATCGATTTCGGCACGAACCAGTATAGCGGTCGATCCCGCCCCAGGCGCATCGAAGATTGGTGCATCGGGGACAGGTTGCTTTGCACCAATGGTTAGCGCAGGAGCTCGGACTGCCAAGCCTCGAGCTGTTCTGCCAAGCTCTTGCCGGCAGCGGGCATGTCGATCTGGGGACGTTTGGGCAGAAGCGCACACTTAAGAATCGCAACGATAGTCTGCGAGACAAAGCGTCGCGTATCCTTGTCAAAGCCTTGCGCAGCCTGGAGCATCACGGGCAGGCTCTCGCGCAGATTCCCAGCGATATCCGCAAACCGCTCAGCACCCGTAGCCTCAAGCACGGAGAACAACGCATCTACAAAACGCTCGCGCTCGTTAGGCGACACCGCAAGCAGCATCTCGCGAATGGAGCCATCAACGTATCGAGCACCGGCGGACAGGCGCTCACAGTACACGAAGTCGCGACCATCAACCACCCAGCTAAAGGGATTATGCTGAAGCAGGCTGAACTCGGTGCTCTCAACGATGGCATAGTCCTCCTGTGTCTCGAACATCATGCCAAAGATCGACGACCGAGGTAGCGTCTTGTCGATTCGACCGGATAGATCGGCGAAGGCGTTGCCGCTCAGAAACTCCTCGACGAAGCCCGGACCATCATGGGAATACGCCCGTTCGATTCGCTCACGGGCGACATCGGGGCACATCGCCGCACCGTACACCGCAAGGTTTCCACCCTTGGAATGACCTCCGCACAAAAGCGGCCCGTCAATCGCATCCGCCGCCTCGTCTACATAACGCGCCGCGGATTCCTGGGCCGGCACAGGACACCGGAACGCCATGTTAAAGTCCTCTTTCCAGCCCACAATCGTGCTGTCGGTCCCCCGGAAGGCAAGATAGCTAAACCCCGCCGGAAATCGGAACGTCATGGCCGCAAACTGCTCCGTTGTCTCGGCATCACTCACGCTACGATAGCCGCAAACACGAACGCCACGGTAGCGAGGGCTTGCTGCCACAGCCTCCAACAGGGCACGACTCCCCTCCGGATCCCACAGGTCGCCAATCATGTCTTGGTAGCACTCGGCGCGCAGCAGCTCGCGTACGTCTAGGCCCTGCCAGTTCGTCAGCTCCGCCATATCACCCGGCAAACGCAAATAGGACAACCACGCAAAGACCAGGCTGTCCACCGCGCAGAACGGCCGCTCCTCAAACGGATCAAACGCCGTCTGAGCATAGGTCAAAAAATTAGGCGAATCCGACATGGCCCTCCCATCAACTATGGTGCATTGGGATGGTGCATTGGGGTCAGGTTACTTTGCACCAAAAAGGCGCCCGGACCGTGTGGGCCCGGACGCCTTCATTGTAGCTTTTCGCTCTAGCGAGCTTGATTTAGCAGGAGAAATCGACGCTGTCGATGATGTCCTTGAGGGCCTTGGCGGAGACGGTGAGCTCATGCTGCTCGTCGTCGTTCAGCGGCACGGGGACGCGGCAGACAACGCCGTCGCGGCCAACGACGGTCGGCATGGAGATGGCAAGATCGGACAGGCCATACTCGCCCACCATGAGCGAAGAGACGGGCAGAACGGTCTGCTCATCGCGCATGACGGCGGTGCAGATGCGCTTGACGGCCATGGCGACGCCATAGTAGGTGGCGTGCTTCTTCTCGATGATGGTGTAGGCGGAGTTCTTGACGTCCTCGGCGATGCGCTTCTCGGCAGCCTCATGCTCCAAGTGGCCGTGAAGCTCACAGAAA
>DBFOIV010000214.1:0-5882 GCA_048489175.1 Collinsella sp.
AGCGCCAACCCCAGATTTCTCGGGTATCTTTGACGGTCTGGAACTCACGCCCGAGCAAATGCAGCAGGTGGGAACACTAGCCAACCAGCTGTTTGAGGGCTTTTTGCAGTCTGATCAGTTTAAGGCGCTGTCGCCCGAAGACCTTAAGGACGCGTCAAAGCTCGCCGCCGCATTCTCGACGTATCTTGAGAATGATGACACAGCCCAGCAAATCCTGGCTCAGCTCAAGGCACTCGGTGGCGATGCCCTGGCCGAGCGCCTGCAACAGGCGATGACCGACTATGTGCAAAAGCAGCTGGCTCCGTATCTGCAGCAGGCTATGGATCAGGTGATGAAGACAATTAGCGAGCAGATTGCGACGACGGTATCGTCCCAGCTCAAGGCGGGCGCGGCAGGGCTCATGGGCCAGATAGCGACACAGATGTCTTCGAGTTTTGCCAACCTGGCGGGCGCTATGCATATGGATGCGAGCGCCTTTGCCCGCGCCATCCACTTCAACATGGACGCCGAGGACCTGAGTTCGCTCATGATGAGTTATGCCAAGGCATCGCAGCTTACCTATGACAACAACCTGACCACACTGGGTTATGCGGACGAGGCGGACCCCATCTCGGTCAAGATTTTCCCGCGTGACTTTGAGGCCAAGGAGCGCGTACTCGACCATATCGATGCGTACAACAAGCAGGTCAAAGCCGCCGGCCACGACGAGCAGGCAATCTCGTACACCGACTACATGGGCATCATCATGGGCTCGGTGACTGATATCGTGAATACCATCAGCTTGGTGCTCATCGCATTCGTGAGTATCAGCCTGGTGGTGAGCTCCATCATGATCGGCATCATCACGTACATCAGCGTGCTGGAGCGCAAAAAGGAGATTGGCATCCTGCGCGCGATTGGCGCGTCGAAGCGTAACGTGGCAAACGTGTTCAACGCCGAGACCTTTATCGAGGGCCTCATTGCCGGCGTCTTTGCCATTGTCGTCGTGGTGCTCGTGAGTTTCCCGGTCAATGCCTGGGCACTTGCGGTCAAACAGGTTCCCAACCTGATGAGCCTGCCCGTGCAGGATGCGCTGGTACTCATTGCAATTTCGGTGCTGCTAACGGTCGTTGCCGGCCTGCTGCCTGCCCGCAGCGCATCCAAGAAGGACCCCGTCGAAGCCCTGCGCTCCGAATAATGCGACAAAGGGACTGTCCCTTTGTCACGTTCGTTGATATGAGAGAAGAGTAGATGATCCTTTCGTTGGCCCCCATGGAGGGGATTACCGGGCATGTGTTCCGTCACGTGCATGCGGAGTGCTTCGGTGCGCTCGATTGCTATTACACGCCGTTTTTGCCGCCGCCGCGGGTGGGAAATCGCTTTGGCGGCAAGGCGTTTAAGGAGATCGATCCTGCCAATAACCAGGGGCTCAACGTGGTGCCTCAGCTGATGTCCAAGAACGCGGACGAGTTTGTGTGGGCGGCGCAGGTGCTCGCCGACATGGGCTATCGCGAGGTCAATCTCAACCTGGGTTGTCCTTCGGGAACGGTTGTCGCCAAGGGCAAAGGATCGGGCTTCTTGCGCAATCTCGACGAGCTCGAGGCGTTCTTAAGCGATGTGTGCGAGCGGTCGCCGTTGCCGGTGTCGGTAAAGACCAGGCTGGGGCTGGAGAATGACGACGAATACGAGCGCGTGCTCGATCTGTATTGCCGCATGCCGTTGGCAGAGCTCATTGTGCATCCGCGCGTGCAAAAGGACCGCTATACGGGTTCGCCGCGCAAAGAGTTTTATGGCGAGACGCTGGAGCGTGTGCCGTTCCCCGTGGCCTATAACGGTGACATTTTTGATCTTGAGGATATGGACGCGCTGGTGGAGGCCTATCCCGGCACGCGCCATGTGATGTTGGGGCGTGGCCTGCTCGCGAACCCCGCTCTGGCTCGCATGGTCAAGGGCGGCCCTGCTGCAACGGCTGCTGAGCTGCAGCGCTTCCACGACACGCTGTTTGCGGCATATGCAGAAGAGATTGGCGGCAATGCGGTCTTCCGCATGAAGGAGTGGTGGTTCTACGCCAAGTGCGCTTTCGCTGATCCCGCTACCGTCCACAAGATCGTACGCAAGACCAAAAAGGTCGACGAATACCGCGCTGCCGTCGAGCGCGTCTTTCGCGAACAGCCGCTTGCACCCACAGCTCGCTTCAACGACTAGTTAGTCGTTGGGGACGTTCTTTAACGACTAGTCATTTATGAACGTCCCCAATGACTATGTTGCACTAGAGCAGGTTTTCCTGCACCCATGCGATGATGTCGCTTGACTCGTAGAGCGGCTTGCCGTCGATGAACAAGCAGGGAACCTGGCGTTTTCCGCCGACGGCGATGAGTGTCTGCTCGGCTTCGGTATCGGTCGAGATATTGCGTTCGGGAATGGTCACGCTGCTATCGGCCAAAAAGCGCTTGACCTTTATGCAATACGGGCAGCCGGTCATAACGTAGAGCACGAGCTCATGATCAGTAGCCATGGGTCTCCAATCGGTTGAGGTTTCGATTGAAATACCCAAAGCCGCCGCGGTCTATGCACGCGTCAACGACGACTCAATGGCCTGTACCAGAAACGCCGTGGCTCCGGTGCCGCAGGGCTTGTCGTAGTAGTCAACAAAGCGCTGGTCGGCAAGATAGCCGTGGGCGAGGCCCAGGTATGCTTCGTCTTGGGGCTCGTGTCCCCAGTTGAGACCAATCCAACGACGATGCATCGCGACGAGCTTGCGAGCCTCGCTTCCATTCGCATCGCCATCGCCCATGGCAATCGAGAGCTGACCCAGAATAGCGCGTTCAAGTTCTTTCATGTCGCTCCATGTCTGAGGGTCCATGTCCAGTAACGTTTCGTTTGCTGCATCGATTGCCTCATCGCCGTAGCGCTTCCGAGCCTCGGCGCCGTAGCGCTCCTCGTTTTCCTGCACGGTGCGCCAGCGCTCCAGTTGCGGCAGGACGGCGCCCATGAGCGAGACGGCTTCGTCGAGCGACACGCCGGTGTTTTGCGCCAGCCGTGGGGCACAGTCCTCGATCATCGCCTCCATCGTGGTCTCGTAGGTGTACTTGCCGTGGTCGTAGCACCACTTGCAGTAATGGTCGGTCGCGGTGCCCGCAGCATCGGTGCCGCAGTCGTCGGGCGTGAGTGTCATGCCGCAGCTCTGGCAATAGTGCTCGGGCATTTCGAGCAGGTGAGACAAGGGTTCTCCGGTTACGGCTGCAATGAGCTTCATCATGTCGATGCCCGGTGTGACCTCGCCACGCTCCCAACGGCTGACGGCTTGGCGTGTGACGAAGAGCTTGGCGGCGAGCTGCTCCTGGGTAAGGTGATGGGCGCGACGGACGGCGATGAGCTTTTCTGCAAAGGCCATAGCGGCTCCTTTCTGCTGGTTGATGGCTTAAGCATACGCGGCAGCAGGTGCCCTTCCAAGCAACCGTTGGTTGCACGACGGAGGACCGCGGCGAAGAATTGCGCGCAACGCCCCACGCCTCCATGCCGTACAATGACCGGCATGGAACCTATCGCACACATACATACCGACCTGCCGCAGAAGTTCGGCATTCCGCGCAACAGCTTTTTGGCGCCTCATCTGCAGGGACGCATCGTCTTTGAGCCGGAATTTGCCTCCAAGGCAGCGGTTGAGGGCCTGGACTCCTTCTCTCACCTATGGCTGTTGTGGCGCTTCGAAAACGGAACGCCCGGCGGCACGGCTAAGGACATAGCTGCCGATGCCAAGACGCAGGACAGGTCCGGCACCAATGCCAAGTGGTCGAAAACTGTGCGCCCGCCGCGTCTGGGCGGAGCCGAGCGCGTGGGCGTCTTTGCCACGCGCAGCCCGTTTCGCCCCAATCCCATCGGACTTACCTGCGTAAGGCTCGATCACGTTGAGCTCACCGCCGACGGCCCCATCATCCATGTGCTGGGGGCCGACCTCCGTGACGGCACGCCCATCTACGATATCAAGCCCTACATCCCGTTTGCGGACTGCCACCCGGATGCGACCGGCGGCTGGATTGAGGATGCTCCGTGGCAAGAGCTCGATGTTGAGTTTCCGCAAGCTCTGCAGGATATGGTCCCGCCCGCAAAGATTTCTGGCTTGGTCGAGGTTCTACGCCAAGATCCGCGCCGCGCGGGCAGCAAGCACGAGCCAAACCGCGTCTATCACCTGGCTTACGCCGGGCTTGACATATCGTTTTCGGTCGACGAAACCCAGCTAACCGTAATCGCCGTCAACGACGCGCAAGACTAAGCAGCCATTCGTCCGCACCCGTCAAATTAAGCGCCAAACCCCGCGCCAAAACCGCCCACGCTGGTGGACAATAACGCCTACCAAAACAATCAACTTTGCACGGGAGTCCAGCATGAAATACGACTTCACTTCAATCATCGACCGCCACGGCATGGACGCCATCGCCGTTGACTCTTGGGGTGAGATCCCCGGTATGGCCCCGAACGCACCCGACGAGGGCTTCGACCGCATTCCCATGTGGGTGGCCGATATGAATTTTGCCACGGTGCCCACGGTCCAGGAGCACATCATTCAGCGTGCCCAGCACCCCATGTTTGGCTATTTCAATCCGCGCGCCGAGTACTTCGACCGCATCATCGAATGGCAAGGCCGCCGCAATGGCGTCGAGGGCCTGCGCCCTGAACATATCGGCTACGAAAACGGCGTGCTGGGCGGTGTCGTGTCGACGCTGCGTGCGTATGTTCAGCCGGGCGATGCGGTGCTGGTCCATAGCCCCACCTACATCGGCTTTACCAAGTCCATTGAGGCTGCGGGCTATCACATTGTCCACAGCCCGCTTAAGCTCGATGATCAGGGCGTGTGGCATATGGACTTTGAGGACATGGAGCGCAAACTCGCCCAAAACCACATCCATGCTGCGGTGTTCTGCTCGCCGCACAATCCCTGCGGCCGCGTATGGGAGCGCGACGAGATCGAGCGCGCCATGGACATCTATCGCCAGCACGATTGCGTGGTGATCTCGGACGAGATTTGGTCCGATATCATCCTGCCGGGACACAAGCATATCCCGACGCAGTCGGTGAGCGAGGATGCCCGCATGCGCACGGTTGCCCTCTATGCGCCGAGCAAGACGTTTAACCTGGCGGGTCTGGTCGGCAGCTACCACATCATCTACAACGAGACGCTGCGCGACCGCGTGTGTGCCGTGTCCAACAAGACTCACTACAACGAGATGAACGTCCTCTCGATGCACGCGCTTATCGGTGCCTACCAGCCGCAAGGCTACGAGTGGCTGGACGAGCTCAACCAGGTGCTTGCCGGCAATATCGAGTACTTCTGCAATTACGTGGACGAGCATTTTGAGGGCGTGTCTTATTCGCGTCCGCAGGGCACGTACATGGTGTTTCTGGACTGCACCGAGTGGTGCCGCGAGCATGGCCGCGATATTCAGTGGCTGCTCGACGAGGGGGCGCGCGTGGGCGTGGGGTATCAGGACGGCCGTCCGTTCCACGGGTCCTGCCACATTCGCGTGAATCTGGCGCTGCCGCTTTCGCGCGTAAAGGAAGCGTGCGACCGCCTGGACCGCTACGTTTTTAATGCACGGTAAGTGAGCACTGCATGTGGGGCCTTCTGCCAAGTCGGCTGGAAGGCCCCGCATGGTAAAACGTCTGTAACCATTGGGCACTTGTGTGGTTTTGTTTGCTATTATTTCTTACCATTTTAGTCTGTAAACAGGATCGTCTGGAGCTCGATGAAAAGACCCCGTCGCTCCTTGATTCTCATTTTCATTGCAACAGCCTCAGGACTCAGCGCAACGCGTTGCGCTGAGTCCTGAGGCGCGAATCCGGGTAGGCAACCCCAGAGGGGCCGGAATCCCCCGGCCCGCGATGGAGGGAGGCCGGCATGTCCA
>DBFOIV010000215.1:0-3069 GCA_048489175.1 Collinsella sp.
AGGACATCTTCAAGTACATAGAGCTCTATTACAATAGGGTGCGCATGCATTCCACCCTGGGCTACATGTCTCCAGTGGAATACGAGCGGCAATACGCTTGAGGATCCTTAAAAGAAAGTCCAGTTTATCCTTCCCACTCCATGGGATACGCCTAGGCGCGGTCCAAGAAATCGTCCGCACCCCCAAACAGTCCTTATTTCACCGCAACTCATAAGGAAACCTGGGTAGCTAAAGAATCAGCCCCGCGATCGGTGTCGGTCGCGGGGCTGTTCGGTTTCTAGTGGTTATGTGGGCAGTTGGCGCAGCAGCCGCTTGTGGCGCTGGTACTGGAGCCGCCGCTTCGCTGGTCGGTGTTGTAGAAACCGCTGCCGTCGAACTTAATGCCGCTGGCCGAGAACGTCTTGGATGCCGGGGCGCCGCAGCTGGGGCATACGACCTCGGGCGTCTCGGACATGGGGTGCTCAACCTCAAACACGTTGCCGCAGCTCGTGCACTTGTAATCGTAGCGCGCCATAATACTTCCTTTTCAGCACAAAGCGGGCAGATCGCTCTGCCCGCAAAAATTCAAACAGCTGTAACTGTACCCTATATCGTGGGTTTTATCACGCTTCGCCCCAGAATCTATTGGTGTTGCGCAGGAGCTTCGCAGTTTTCTCCTCGGCTGCCGCAACGTCGGCCTCGTCAGCCTGCCATGTCCAGTTGCCTGTGGCTACACCCGGCACGTTCATACGTGCATCGTCGCCCAGTCCCAGCACGTCCTGCAGCGGCATCATCACGAGCGGTGCATCGCTTGCCAGGGCATTGCCCATGAGCTCGCTTGCCAATGTAATGCCGCTCGGCTCATCGCCGCCTGCAAAGGAGCGCGTGCACCAGCCGGCAAGTGTCGAGGTGTCGTGCGTCGAGGTGTACAGGATCTTTCCCGGTGTGGGGTGAATTCCGCAACGAACGTCGTAGTCGCTAAACTCCAGCACGTCCATGCCGGGGAAGCCGCAGGTCGAAGCCATGGCGCGAACGCCGGGCGTCAGATAGCCCAGATCCTCGGCGATAAAGTTGAGCGGACCCAGCTCGTCATAGGCGGTCTGGAACAGGTCCTTGCCCGGGCCTGCCAGCCAGCGGCCGTCGGCACAGGCCTTACCGGCGGGAATGCTAAAGTAGCTGTGGAAGCCCAGGAAGTGGTCCAGGCGCACGCGGTCGTAGAGCGAAAACGCACGACGCAGGCGGTCCATCCACCAGCGATAGCCGTTCTCCTTCATGCGATCCCATCGGAAGGTGGGGTTGCCCCACACCTGGCCCTCGGGCGCAAAGTTGTCGGGCGGCGCGCCCGAAATCTCAATCGCCTTGCCGGTATCGGACAGCCAGAAGTTCTCGGGCTCGCTCCACGCGTCGGCCGAATCGTCCGAGACATACATCGGGATATCGCCGATGACCTCGATGCCCTTCTTGTGCGCATAGTTCATGAGCTCGCACCAGGCAAGGTCAAAGCGATACTGCATGTACGCCTGCAGCTCGGCCTCGTCGTGGAAGCGCTTGTCATCGATCAGATACTCGTTGTAGCGCGCGACATCTGCCGGCCAATCGTGGCGCGACTCGCCCTCAAAGTACTTCTTAACGGCCATGTAGACGCAGTACTTCTCGAGCCAGTCGGCGTTGCGATGTTTAAACGCCGTGTACAGCGGGTCGGCATCCTCACCGCCGTGGGCCTTCCATGCAGCAAAGTCGGCGGCCAGCTCCTCGTGGCTCTCAGGCAGCAGGTCGATATTGCCTGCAAAGGCCGAGGGGCCGGCGTAGGGGGAGCGGAAGAAGTCCGTGGGGTTGACGGGCAGGACTTGCCAGTAGCGCATGCCCATAGCGGCCAGATGGTCGATAAAGCGACGCGTGGGCGCACCGATTGTGCCGGGCTTGTCGTCATCGGTCGGCACCGAGGTGATGTGACACACAACGCCCGCGCCATGATCGAGCGGCTCCTGCAGGCGCTTCTCGGCATGGTGATAGATGATCGAAGAGCCCAGCGGGTACAGGTCGAGCGTGACGGTACCGTTGTGGATCTCGCACTCGTGACCGCTGATCACGTCGCTCGCGCATTCGCCGAGCGCCGGAATCGTCACGCGGTGCGAATTGCGCAGGCTGCGATTGATGATAACCGTCGCGGCTTCGCCGTCATTGCCCGTGCGGGTGTAAGCCAAGACTTCGTCGTTGAGCGCAAAGGCCTTGATCTCGCCATCGACCATAAAGGGCAGCGCACGGCGCACGCCAGACGCGTTCTTAACGATGGCCAGTGTGTCGAAGTCGTGGAGTTGGTCTTTGGTCGGCAGCGTGCGGCGATTGCCCGGATCAGTCAGGCCCTCAAGGCCGTACTCGTCACCATAGTAAATCGAAGGCACGCCGGGGAACGTCATCTGCATGAGCGTTGCAAGCCAAAAACGGCTCTTGGCCAGGCCCATCGAGTTCTCGTCCAGGCGCCACTTGCTGCGCTCGCACTCGGGTAGCTGCGACTCGTCAGGGCCGCCGCCGAGCACCGAGATGATACGTGGACGGTCGTGGCTCGACAGCAGGTTGAGTGCGCAGGACAGGGCCTCGCGCGGATAATTCTCGCGCAGGGTTTCGATATCCTCGGCTGCCTGGTAGGCGTTCTTGTAGCCCATCAAAAAGCCGATGACCATGTCGCGGAAGGGGTAGTCCATGGCGGAGTCGAGCTCAGAGCCCTGTAGATAGCGGCGCAGGTGGCCATAGCTGATCTTGTTGGAGGCGTCTTCCCAGACCTCGCCGAGCAGCAGCGCGTCTGGCTTCTCGGCGAGCACGGCCTTTTTGATCTCGGCCAGGAAGTCATCGGAAAGTTCGTCGGCCACATCGAGGCGCCAGCCGTGAGCGCCGGCGCGCAGCCATTTGCGTATGATACCGTCCTTGCCCAGGAGCCCCTCGCGCACCAGCTCGGAGCTCTCATTGATGGCGGGCATATTGCCCACGCCCCACCAGCAGTCGTACGAGCCGTCCTCGTGGAAATAAAACGCATCGCGCCACGGCGAATCCTCGCTCTGCCACGCGCCCACGCCGGGGTAGTTGCCGTAGCGG
>DBFOIV010000216.1:0-4712 GCA_048489175.1 Collinsella sp.
ATGCCCAAGAACTACGATCCGTCGACCAACGAGCCGGCGATCCTGCAGAAGTGGCTCGACGGCGGCTATTACAAGCGCCGTGAGGGCGTGGGCGACTGCACCGTCACCATTCCGCCTCCCAACGTGACTGGCAAGCTCCACATGGGCCACGCTACCGACGACTCCATCCAGGACGCCATCATTCGTATGGCTCGCATGCGCGGTAAGTCCACGCGCTGGGTGCTCGGCACCGACCATGCCGGTATCGCTACGCAGACCAAGGTCGACAAGAAACTCAAGAGCGAGGGCATCAGCCGCCTGGAGATTGGCCGCGACAAGTTCGTCGACGCCTGCTGGGACTGGACCCACGAGTACGGCGGCATCATCGTCGAGCAGATCAAGCGTATGGGCTGCTCCGTCGACTTTGATAACGAGCGCTTTACCATGGACGAGGACTACGCGCAGGCCGTACGCAAGGTCTTTTGCGACTGGTACCACGACGGTCTGATCTACCGCGGCAAGCGCATCGTCAACTGGTGCCCCAACTGCACCACCGCCATCTCGGACGACGAGGCCGAATATAAGGACGAGAAGGGCCACCTGTGGCACCTGCGCTACCCGCTGACCGAGCCGGTCAACGGCCAGGATTACATCGTCGTTGCCACCACGCGCCCCGAGACCATGCTCGGCGACACAGGTGTCGCCGTCTCCCCGAAGGACCCCGAGAAGGCCGCTTTTGTGGGTAAGACCGTCAAGCTCCCCATCGTGGACCGCGAGATTCCCATCTTTGAGGATTGGCATGTCGACGCCAATTTCGGCTCTGGCTTCGTCAAGGTAACGCCTGCTCACGACCCCAACGACTATGCCATGGGTCAGGCCCACGACCTGCCGCAGATCAACATCTTCGACGAGCACGCGGTGGTCGTCGAGGGTTATGGCGAGTTTACCGGCATGACTCGCGAGGAGTGCCGCGAGGCCGTCATCAAGTGGTTCGAGGAGCATGACCTGCTCGATCACGTCGAGGACCACGACCACTCCGTCATGCACTGCTACCGCTGTGACGCCGCGCTTGAGCCGTGGCTGTCCGAGCAGTGGTTCGTGGCCGTCGACAAACTCAAGGGGCCGGCGCTTGACGCCGTCAACTCCGGTAAGGTCACCTTCCACCCCGCGCGCTGGACGCAGACCTACACCACCTGGATGGAAAACCTTAAGGACTGGTGCATCAGCCGCCAGCTGTGGTGGGGCCACCGCATCCCCGTGTTCTACTGCGAGGACTGCGGCTGGGAGGACGCTCTTACCGAGGACACCGATGTGTGCCCCAAGTGCGGCGGCCATCACGTGCATCAGGACGAGAACGTGCTGGACACCTGGTTCAGCTCGCAGCTGTGGACCTTCGCCACGCAGGGCTGGCCGCAAAAGCTGGAGCTGCTCGAGGGCCATCATCCCACGACGGCGCTCGTCACCGCGCGCGACATCATCGCGCTGTGGGTCGCCCGCATGGTCATGAGCTCGCTGTACTTTCTGGACGAGGTGCCGTTTAAGGACGTCGTCATCTACCCGACGATCCTGGCCAAGGACGGCAGCCGCATGTCCAAGTCCAAGGGCAACGGCGTTGACCCCATGGACCTCATCGGTATGTACGGCGCCGACGCCATGCGTTACAACCTGCTGACGCTGTGCACCAACAACCAGGACGTCAAGTTTGACGCGAACATCGACAAGAAGACCAAGAAGCTCATCGACAGCCCGCGTACCGACCAGGCCAAGTCGTTTGTGACCAAGATCTGGAACGCCAGCCGCTTCCTGCTCATGAACATGGAGGGCTACACGCCCGGCGAGCCCGTCGTGGAGACGCCGGCCGACGCCTGGATGTTCAGCCGCCTGGCAAAGGCCGTGAAGATGGTCACTGAGGGTATTGAGAACTACACCTTTGGCGACATGGCCCGCGGTGTGCAGCAGTTCTTCTGGAACGAGGTCTGCGACTGGTACGTCGAGGTCACCAAGGCTCGTCTGAAGGGCGAGGGCCGTCTGCAGGCGCAGCGCAACCTGATCTTTGTGCTCGACACCTCTATTCGCCTGATGCACCCGCTCATGCCGTTCGTCACCGAGGAGATCTGGGACAACATGCCGGCGAGCGTGCTCGACCTGGACGCCGAGGGCAACGTTGACCGTGCCGAGGCGCTCATGATCGCCAAGTGGCCGGAGCCCGCCGACTACGCCAAGTATGTTGACGAGGACGCCGAGCGCGCGTTTGAGCTGTGCCGCGCCGTCGTGTCTGCCGCCCGCGCCACGCGTTCGCGTTATCGCTTGAGCCCCAAGGCCGAGCTCGACGTGGTCGTGCGCGCCGGTGCCGAGGATATCGAGAAGCTTGAGAGCCTTCGCTCGACCATTGAACCGCTGGCGAACACCGCTTCGCTGGTCATGGGCACCGACGTTGAGAAGCCGGCCGCGAGCATCGCCGTGGTCGACAGCGGCGTCGAGGTCTTTGTGGTGCTCGAGGGCAAGGTTGATCTTTCGGCTGAGAAGGCGCGCCTGGAGAAGGAGATCGCCGCGGCGCAGAAGGAGCTCGCCGGCTGTGAGAAGACGCTGGCCAACGAGGGCTTTGTGGCTAAGGCCGCGCCCGCGGTGGTCCAGAAGAAGAGGGACCGTGCAGCTGAGCTCAAGGAGATCCTGGCGGCACTGACTGCTCAGGTTGCTGACTTCTCGTAGATCTTACTGGGGGGCGCGTCCCGACGCTTTGCTCGCTACTGCGAACAGTCCTGCGCAAGACGGACAGCACATTTAGTGCTGTCCTTTGCGTGCGGAACTTGTATCGAGCAAAGCGTCGGGCCGCTCCTAGTTCGTTTACGTGGTTGTTTGCATCTGGTAGGTTAGAACCACTGGGTTGTGGCCTTGATCTTGCTGCAAAGCGGTGTTTGGCTGATATTTTGTATGGGAGGGGCTCGTTGTTGATTCGGGCCTCTTTTTATGTTGAGGGGACTTTGGGTTATGCCTAAGCGTTCGGGGTCGTATTCTGTGCCGTTCTCGTTTGAGCTGCTTTCGTTTGATGAGGCTGTGGGGATTGCTGCTGATACGGGGCGGATTTCTGGGGATGCTGGTCCTCTACTCGAGACGGTTATCGATATGCTCGATGAACTGGGGCGTCCGGATGAGTATTTTGATTGCATTCAGGTCGCCGGTACCAATGGCAAGACTTCGACCACGCGTTTTTCAGCTGCTATCCTTCGCGGCGAGGGGCTCAAGACCGCGCTGTATACGTCACCGCAGCTGGTGCGCTATCCCGAGCGCATGGAGGTTGACGGCCACGTTGTGAGCGACGAGGCCTTTGCCCGTGGCGTTTCGGCAGCTGTCGAGGCGGGGCGTCGTGTGAATGCGCGCCGTGTGGCGGCGGGGGAGCGCGCCTATTCCATCACGCCGTTTGACCTGCTGACGGCTGCCGCACTTGTAGTGTTTGCCGAGGCCGCGGTGGATGTTGCCGTGCTCGAGGTCGGCATGGGCGGGCGCTGGGACGCCACGAGTGCGACCGATCCTGTCGTCGTCGCCATTACGGGCATTGGGCTCGATCACACACGTATTTTGGGCGATACGCTCGAGGCCATTGCGGGGGAGAAGGCTGCGGTCATCAAGCCCGGACGTCTGGTTGTGCTGGGTGAGGGTACGCACGAGTCGAGCGTTCAGCGCGTAATGGATGCTCGCTGCCGTGCGTGCGGCATCGTGCC
This sequence comes from Collinsella sp., assembly GCA_048489175.1. Taxonomy (GTDB): domain Bacteria; phylum Actinomycetota; class Coriobacteriia; order Coriobacteriales; family Coriobacteriaceae; genus Collinsella. The sequence goes on from DBFOIV010000216.1 coordinate 3,699, forward strand.
GCTCGTGGTGAACCATGCCACGACCAAGGTGCCGGAGCACGTGGGCGATACGGTTGAGTTTAGCTGCACCACGCCGCGTGCGATCTATACGTCGAGCATGGTCAAGCCGGCGTATCAGCCGCAGAATGCTGCGTGCGCGATTATGCTGTGCGAGGGCTATCTGGGCCGCGAGCTCGACCACGAGGCACTGGATGCTTCGCTTATGGGCTGCCCCACACCGGGCCGATTTGATGTGCTGGGAACTGATCCGCTCAAGCTGATCGATGCCTGCCATAACCCTCAGAGCTGCGAGAACTTTGTGAGCGCGCTGGACGAGATCGATCCGTGCGTGGAGAACCGTCCCACGCTGCTGTGCGCCGCGCTGGCCGATAAGGACGTGGCGGGTATCGTTGACGTTTTGGTTCCGGCGTTCCCCCGCGTGGTCGTGACCCAGACCGATTCCGACCGCGCCCTGCCGGCAGAGGAGCTCGCCGCCTTTGTGGACGCCGATAAGCTCGCGGGCGTATACCCGAGCGTGTCCGAGGCCCTCGCTGCCCTCGATGCCGTAAGTGAGTCCTTCGTTGCCGCCGGTACCATCACTCTAGCCGGCGAAGTAGCCGGCCTGTTGCGCTAACCCATCCCCTCATCAGTTGCGGTGAAATAGGGACTGTTTTACAAGCCAGGAGCCCCAAACAGGCCGTATATCACCGCAACTCAAAAGCAGTCAATTTGGGACGGGGCTTTTTGCTACCCTGTGCCCTGAGTTGACTCGCTTGCCACGAAATGGGCCTATCTACTACGTTTGACCGGTTACCCCCGACCATACGGAACATCGCGAAATTAAAACCGCAGGTAGACGGCTTGCGTATTTTGCGAAAACTCGGTTATGGTCGACCCATGCGGGTTAAACGTAGTAGATGGGCCGTTTTCGTGGCGCGGCGTAATCGCAATGTGACAAAGGGGCTGTCCCTTTGTCACATTGGCTAGTCTAGGCGGACCGGATCGTGGGGGTAGGCGTTGAGAATCTCGACGCCG
>DBFOIV010000217.1:0-7625 GCA_048489175.1 Collinsella sp.
TGCGCTGTTTGGCTCGCTTGGCCTGCTTGTCCTGGCTATGATTGCCACGGCGGTCCTGGGGGTCTTCTTTAAGATGTTCGCCGACATTGCCGTGATGCACTTTGCGGTGACCGGTCGCGTCGAGAGCGCGTTTTCGCTCGACAAGGTCTGGGCGGCGTTTAAGCACAACAAGACCAAGCTGTTCTGCGCTTCGTTCCTTCCCGAGTTTTTGACGGGCCTGGTTTCCAACGCCATTACGTGGATCTTAACAGCTGTCTTTGGTGCCATCGCCGGAATTGGCGCGTACGGCTATTACTATCGCCCCACGGGTATCGAGGCGATTGTTACCGCCGGTGGTGTCACGCTCGTATTGTTCCTGGTGCTGATTGCATTCGTCACGGTGTTCCTTACGGTCTTTGGCAAGATGCTCAAGCACCGTGCCGTTGGCTATTGGGCTGCACGTTATGCAAGCGAATGGGCCGATGAGGACAAGGACGACGTTTTGACTTTTGTGCTCCCGGGTGAGAAGAAGCCTGCTCCTGCGGGATTCAATCCCACGGCAGCCACTGGTGCTGCGCCTGCCCCGGCACCCGCGCCTGCACCTGCCCCGGCACCCGCGCCTGCCCCTGCCCCGGCACCTGCTCCTGTCCCCGCACCGGCGTCCGAGGCGACGCCTGCGGAGCCCGATTGGGATGCCGTTGCCACGCCGGCGGATGAGCCGGGCGATAATCCTGCTGCCGAAAACAATCAAACCGAATAGCCGGTCGAGGCGCCCTGGGCAACTGAGCCCGGGGTGCCTTTTTCTACTGCGAAAGCAAGAAAATGCCTGGGAAAACGGTTGCAGCAAAATTTCTCGGAAATTGGTCAATGTTGCGCAACAACGTCGCGGCTATTGTTGAGAACGTAGACGTGTAAGGTTTGAAGGCGTGCGACGCCTTAGGAAAAGGAGAGGCTCATGTTCTGTCCCACTTGTGGTTCTCCCATTTCGGATGATGCCAAATTCTGCCCTGTTTGCGGATCCGCCGTTGGTGCCGCTTCTGCCGCTCCGGCCCCGCAGCCCCAGCCCGCTCCGGCCCAGGCTATTCAGCCCGTGCCCCAGCCTCAGCAGCAGTACACCGGTCAATACGCCCAACAGTCCGCATCCGCTCCGATGGGCTATGGCCCCATTAAGGCTGACCGCAGCCTGATCGGCTGGCTGCTGCTCTCTCTTGTGACCTGCGGTATCTATTCGTTCTACTTCCTGTATTGCTTGGCACGCGACGTCAACACGTTGTGTCAGGATGACGGCGATTACACGCCGGGTCTGGCGGAATTCATCCTTCTATCGTTTGTGACCTGCGGCTTCTACGCGTACTACTGGTATTACAAGATTGGCAACCGCCTGCAGGCCAACGCTCCTCGCTACGGCCTGGTGTTCCAGGAAAACGGCACCACCGTTCTTCTGTGGCAGATCTTCGGCGCGCTCCTGTGCGGCCTTGGTCCCATCTTCGCTATGAACATCATCATCAATAATACCAATGCCATGGCAACGGCTTACAACACTCGCCTTGGCGCTCGTGCCTAACAATAAGGGCGGCGTGAACAGCTCCCAGGGACATAGGGGCACGGCAGAGCTCCTTCGCCGCGCCCTTTTTTGCACCGGCGCGCTCTTTGTCGCCTGGCTCGCGCTCTACCTGCTCGATATCGGCTGCATTTTTCGAATGATGACGGGCGCTCCTTGTCCGGGATGCGGCATGACGAGGGCGTGGCTGGCGGCGCTGCGTCTCGATTTTGCGGCGGCCTTTGCCTACCATCCGCTGTTTTGGGTGGTGCCGATTGCGTTTGTGCTCGCGTTCGTGCGCGAGGAGGTGACGTCGAGCAAGCTAAAGCGCGGCATCGACATTGCGGTTGTTGTTCTGTGCGTGCTGGTCGTTGCCGTATGGATCGTGCGCCTTATCAACCCGGCAGACGCGGGCCTGCTCTTTGGCGGCCATGCGCCCGCCGGAGTCCCCACCGATATCATTCACCTCGAAACCCCACGCTGGCTCGCCATCCTTCGCTCTTACTTGTCGTGACGGAGGACGCGCTAGAAAAGCGGTCGACACATAAGCGGGGGCGAACGTTGAGATAACGTTCGCCCCCGCTTTGCTATAGCCAGGTTGTTATAGGTGGGCGTGACGGCTACTCGCCGTGCTTCTCATCGTGGCGAGCGGCGGCACGGGCATCGTGAATGCCCTTGATGGCGGCATGGCGGGCGGTGCGGGCGTCGTGCACGGCGTCGCGGGCCTCGGCGGCAGTTGCCTTGGCAGAGCGCAGCTTGGCTGCCAGGTCGGGATTGGTCTCGGCAACCGCGGCGATCGTGGGGCCGTCGAGCTCTTCTTGCGTGGGCTCGGCCAAAAAGTCGATGGCATACTGAGCGGCTACCATGGAGCCCTTGGCGAGCACGCTCTCGTCGATCTTATAGAAGCAGGAGTGCTGGGCATAGGTGGCGCCGATCTGGGGGTTGCGCGTGCCAACAAAGGCGAGCACGCCCGGTACGCGGCGCAGATACTCCGAGAAGTCCTCGCCCGAAAGCGTGCCGCGGTAATGGCCCTCGCCCGTGGGACCCAAGCACTTGAGCACAGCTTGGCGGCAGCGCTCGCTCGAGGCGGCATCGTTTTCGACCTTGTAGTTGGCGATGGTGTAGTCGGTGAGCTCGGCCTCGGCGCCCAGAGCAGCCGCGGTGTGCTCCACGATGCGGCGCATAAGCTCGGGCATCTCCTCATGCGTCTTGTCGCCATAGGTGCGCACCGTGCCGGCGAGGTACGCCGTGCCGGCGATAACGTTGCGCGCGGTGCCGCCATGCAGCTCGCCGACGGTGATGACGGCAGGTTCGTAGGGGCTAATCTCGCGCGAGACGATGGTCTGCAGGGCGTTGACGATCTCTGCCGCAACCATAACGGCGTCGTGGCCGCGCTGGGGCATGGCGCCATGGCACGAGGTGCCGCGGACGTCGATGCGGAACCAGTCGGTGTTTGCCATGCGTGGGCCGGGCTCGCAGCTTACGGTGCCGGCGTCGACCTCGCTCCAGATGTGCGCAGCGTAGGCGCCGTCGACGCCGTCGAGCACACCCGTGCCGATCATGAGTTTGGCGCCCTGGCCGTTTTCCTCGCTGGGCTGGAAAACGATGCGAATCTCGCCGTGGATGTCATCGGTCATGTGGCGCAGAATCTGCAGCGTGCCGAGCATCATGGCGATATGGCAGTCGTGACCGCAGGCGTGCATGCAGCCCTCGTTGACGCTGGCGAACTCCTCGCCGGTCTGCTCGGTGACAGGCAGGGCGTCGATATCGGCGCGCAGCAGGATACGGCGGCGCGGCGTGCCGTCCTCGCGGTAGGCATCCGGCGCGGTACCGCGAAGCGTCGCCACCAGGCCCGTCTTGAGCGGACGCTCGTAGGGGATATTCATGGCGTCGAGCTGGTTGGCGATGTCGGAAGTCGTGCGCTCCTCGGCAAGGCTCAGCTCCGGGTGCTTATGGAAGTGCCGGCGCTGCTTGATGATGTAGGGTTCAAACTCGGCGGCGATATCCTGGATGGCCGCGGTGACGTCGTCTGCCGCGCGAACCTCGGTTGCCGCCATAATCTGCTGTGCCTTGGTCTTCGTCATGGTCGATTTGCTCCTTGTTGGCTCGATCGCAAAATCGTACAGGCTCTCTCCAGTATGCCACCTGCCGCTAGGGCTGGTAAAGTTGCCGTTTGCCGCTTGGGGTTTTGTTGCAAGGGCGGGGGAGTACACTCGGGAGTGTTGAATTTCCTGCCAGAGATGGGGATGCCCATGCAGCATATCGATCGGATTATCCGCTCCAAGAACGTTTTTACCGCCCAAGACGGCATCGATACCGCCCGCGAGTTGGCGATCGCCATCGCGGGCGATCGCATCGTCGCTGTCGGCGCGCCCGATGACGTGATTGCCGCCGCACCTGCCGCCACGCCGGTGGTCGATTACGGCGAGCAGTTTGTCTGCCCCGGTTTCCATGACGCTCATCTGCACTTCTTCCATACCTCGGTCGGTTCCTCGCCGTATATGCTCATGGATATGGGCACGTCCGAGGCGGCACTGGTGCAGCATGCGCTCGAGTTTTCCCAGGGCCTGCCCGACGACGCCTGGGTCGTGACCCAGGGCTGGCGCGATTACCGCTGGGATCCGCCCGAGCATCCTACCAAGGCCTCCCTCGACGCCGCCTTCCCCGGTCGCCCCTGTGTTATGTATTCGGGCGATGGGCATACGCTGTGGCTCAACAGCCGCGCACTCGAAGCCCTCGGCGTGACGCGTGACAGCGAGCCTCCTGCGGGTGGCAGTTACGACAAAGACTCAAACGGTGAGCTTACGGGTATTGCCCACGAGGCAGCTGCTATGCAGCTGCTGCCGCGCTGCCTGGAATGGCTGGGCGAGGACCGCATCGCGAGCGCTTACGGCGACCAGATGAAGCGTATGGCCGAGCAAGGCATCACCTCAATCTGCGATATGTCGCTCATGCCCATGCCGGGCTGCGACTTTATTCGCGACGATGTTTACGACAGGCTGCAGGCCGCCGGCAAGCTGGGCATCCGCGCCCATCTGTTTCCCACGCTGCTGGATGACCAATCGCGCTTGGAAGAACTCCAGACCCGCTACGCGAACAACGCGCTGCTCTCGGCGCCAGGATTTAAACAGTTCTTCGACGGCGTGTCGAGCGAGCATACCGCATACCTCACTGAGCCCTATACTAACCCGCGCTTCCCGGGTGACCAGGGGCGCCTGACGGTTCCTGTCGAGCGCATGCGCAAGTTGGTTCTGGCGGCAGCCGAGCGCGGCCACACCGTGCGCATCCACGTTATCGGCGACGGTGCCATCCATGCCGCACTCGATATCTTTGAGGAGGCGGCAGAGCTCTACGGCCTGCCCCAGCACGGTCATAATACGCTTGAGCATTTGGAGAATCTGCTGCCTCAGGACATCGATCGTCTGCGCAAGCTCAACGTCATTGCCTCGAGCCAGCCTTGCCACATCACGCTCGACCCGGGTGGCCCGGAGCGCGACCTGGGCCTGGAACGCAGCCGCATCATGTGGCCGTTTGCGACCTATAAGCAGCGCGGCATCCGCCAAGCTTTTGGTACCGACAGCCCCATCACGGCCGTTACCAGCATGAACGTGCTCTACACGGCTATTACGCGCCAAGACCCTCGCAGCCACTGGCCCGAGGGCGGCTGGCTCCCCAGCGAGCGCATCGATGCGGCAACGGCCCTGCGCAACTACACGCTTGGTAGCGCGTACGCAGCGGGCGACGAGCAAAACCTCGGCAGTCTAGAGCCCGGCAAATACGCCGACCTGGTAGTCCTGGACCAAAACCCGCTCACCATTGACCCACAAGAGCTCCAGGCTACCAAGGTTCAGGCCACCTACCTGGCAGGCAACTTGATTTACGAGCGCTAACCCCATCCGCATCGCCATTTTGCTGCACTGACTTTTCTGAATGCCGGGCCCGAATTAGTTAACCTGGCTCCCGGGGCGGACCGGAGGGCATGAAGTTTGTCGCGAGTTCCGCACGCAAAGGAAAGCACTTAATGTGCTTTCCGTCTTGCGCAGGACTGTAGAGCAGCAAACTTAAACAGCGGGCGGCCCGTTCCGGGAATCAGCCCCCGCGCACAGAAGGGGATTCCTTTTGCCAATAAGGGACAGGTTTAATTTGGTAGGTTTTTACTGCTTGAATTTGAAACATTCCGTTCGGTCAAAGCGTATCTATGGTGAGGGCCTCAGCAAGAAACATCAGCATCACCGGGAGGTGATTATGGAAAAACAGGCATTTAGACAGGCGGTCGAAGATCACCGGGATGTCGTGTTTCGGATCGCATTGACGTACCTGCGCGATTGTGCCGACGCCGACGATGTTGCCCAGGATGTCTTTCTTAAGCTGCTTAAAAGCGATGGACATTTTGAAAGTCGGGAACATCTTCGCCGATGGCTTATCCGGGTCACGATCAATGAATGCAAATCGCTCTTTCGAAAGCCGTGGAGGCGCGTGGAGGATATTGAGAACCTGGCCGATTCGCTTTCGGCGGCGCAGGATGAGACCAAGGCGGTCCTGTCAGACGTTATGCGACTTCCGGAGCGATTCCGCGTTCCCATCGTGCTCTATTACTATCTGGGCTTTTCGACCTCAGAGATTGCCGAGTTGTTGCATGTACCAGCCGCGACCGTTCGAACGCGTTTGGCTCGCGGCAGGTCGAAGCTCAAGTTCATCCTAGAGGAGGGCGACCGTGAAATCCAATCAAATCAAGCAGGCCTTCGAGTCCATCCAAGCCGATAGCAATCTTGCAGATCGCGTCCTTAATACTGCCGCTGGCGAGCCGCTTCGTCGAAAGGGTCACGCGAAGCCTCTGTATGTTGCCGTTGTTGGATGTCTTGTCGGAGTGCTGGCGACCGGAGGGGTCGCCTACGCCGTCGTCAATTCCAGATATTTTGCCTCAGCCTGGGGAAACCACGGCAACGGGGATTCCATCACCTGGACCAACGGTGGCTCATCGGGGACTAAATACACCTACACCAAAGAGTTTGGTGACGGCATCGCGCCCCAAAGCCTGGAGGGTGCAGTCCAGGAGGTTAATCTGTCCGTCGAGGGCAACGGCTATACGCTCGATATCCATGAGATGGCTATTGACCAAAACGGCTGCGGAGCCGTGACGTTTACGTTGTCCAATCCAAATGGCGTTAACTACTACAAGCCGGCAGCAGAGACGGGCGAACTTGTTCTCTATGGTGAAGAAGAACAAGGCATCGGCACGCCCAGCATGAACTTCGGCGAGGAATGGGCTGACACACGCTGCACAATTGATAAAGACACATCAAGCGACACGGTCATTAACGGCACGATGTACTTTGCATCTTGGAATCGCGATCGAGATTTACGACGCGCTGTCACTTGGAATATCTCCTGGACAGAGGGCGAAGGCGAGGATGCGAAGCCGTTCGAGGCATCGACGCCCGAGTTTAGCGTCGGAGCGTACGTCGATACAAAGGAACTCCGCTCCGATGACTTGCCTCTCGAGATCAGCCCGTTTTCCATCCAGACACACATCGATGATCTGGGCATTGACGCAGTCACGAAAAAGTTGACCGTTACCTACAAGGATGGATCGGAGCAGATTATCGAAGACGATGCTGCGGGCGCGTACAATTTCTATGTCTCGCTGACGCGCAATAGCGGAGAGAACATCTCGGTGCCGACAAAACTGATCAATGTCGATCAAGTGGTCTCGGTAACCCTTGAGGGCACGAGGTACACATCAACAGGAGAGACCGAAACAGAAGTACCCTTTACCATCGTTTATTCGTAAAGTCTGGGCCGCTTCCCAAGGGGGGAAGCGGCCTTTTTAGCGTTATATGGACGAGTGGATTGGACGTTATTCGTCTGATTCTCGGAAGAACGTGGCAAATGGATACGGATCACCGTGAAGAGTGGCGTTTTCCCAGATAAAACCGACCGAAATAAACCTGTCCCTTTTTGGCAGGGAACGTTGCCCCGACGAGCACGTCGGATTCCCGGGCCGGGCGGCACAGGGGTTAAGTTTGTCGCGAGTTCCGCACGAGCCGGAGGCCACTTAATGTGGCCTCCGTGCGAGCCAGGACTGTAGAGCAGCAAACTTAACCCC
>DBFOIV010000218.1:0-2766 GCA_048489175.1 Collinsella sp.
TTCTTTAATTCGTCGGGCATGAAATATCGAGAGCTGGGCCTGAAGGCGCGTCTGGATGCGGGCATGACGGATCGGGAGTGCTACGAGCTGCTGGCGACCGACGGCATGCTGGTCAAGCGTCCGCTGCTGGTGGGCGACGACTTTGCGATTCCCGGCTTTAGGGAATCGGCTTGGGCCGAGGCGTTGCTGTAGCGGCTGCGGAAAGTGCGTCCCGGAATTCGCTTCCAGAATGGGATGCACTTTCCCAAAGTGGCCGGTTGCGGAAGGCACGTCCCATTCTGAGCTTCGATTGCGGGACACGGTTTCCGGTTGAGGGCTCAACGGGAAAGTGGGGACCAGTTTGAGCTTGAAATCTGGGACGCACTTTCCGCCGGCGGGCCTGCCCCAGTCAGTCCGCCAGCTGTGCCCATTCGTGCGGATCGTAGACCTTTACGTGTTTGTTGGGCTTGCCGCTCCAGTACTCCTCGTCCATAAAGGGCAGATATGCCTGAACGCCGGGGCAGATAAAGGGAATCCGCTGCTGTCGCAGTCGCTCGCGCTGGCGCTGCTCCAGGTGCGCCTCGGATATGACGGTCGGCATGCCGGACAGCTCGACGAGGCTTGCCTGGATTCGCTTAAGGTCGGGGAGTCCCGCGTGCCATGACATCCGCATGATCAAAAAGGATGCACGGCGGTATTTTGCCTGCACCACAGTAATGGCGGGGCGCAGTGTGGGATGGATTTTGTCCCGTTCGGGCCAAAGGTCGGCAGTGATCTCGAGGCCCAGGGTCTCCCATAGGTAATCAAGCTCTTCGTCCATGGCGCCTCGATATCTACGCGATCATTGATACTTCGATTGTGTTGCCTGGTGCTATCGTTTTCACGGTAGAATCTGCCAACGGTTGACGGCTACCGCTCGCGGCGTTTTGCCCTTCGCGTACAGCGGTTGGCTTCACAGGTCCTTCACGGGTTGGACTAAATTAGGCCAATTTGACTGAATTTCAAAAAAGTCAAAATTGGGGCTTGCGTCACGGCGAGACTTCCCGTATATTTCTTTCTTGCGCAAAGGCACAGCCGAGCGCAGCGATGCAGTCATTGGGATGTCGTCTAATGGCAGGACAGCGGATTCTGGTTCCGTCAATGGGGGTTCGACTCCCTCCATCCCAGCCATTGCATTTGCTACATATGGCCCGTTCGTCTAGCGGTTTAGGACGCCGCCCTCTCAAGGCGGAGATCACCAGTTCGAATCTGGTACGGGCTACCAAAATTGAACGCCCGGGCCTCGTAAGAGACCCGGGTTTTGTGTATTGACCGTATATACGGCGCCTGCCGTGTTTCGCTCAGATCGAGGAGTAGCCATGGATCTGCCCATCAGCTTGCAAGACATCACGTATGCCGAGAACTATCTGGCGCAGGGCGACCTGGCTACGGCGACGCCGCTGCTGGAGCGTCTGGTGGAGCTCGCCGAGGAGTATATCGATGCTGAGTGCAAGACGGAGGAGAAGCGCCAATACTTTAGCTTCGATAGCAAGTTTGAGCGCTTGGCCTATCGCCGCGTGGAGAAGGATCCGCGCGAGCTCGTGCAGGTCGAGGTGCCGTTTGACCGCCTGTACTCTGATATGGCGTATGCCTACATTCGCCAGCAGGATTATGTGAGCGCTCGTAATGCCCTGATGCAGGCTGTGCGTTGGGACCCCATGAACTGCAACTATCGCTTGGATTTGGCCGAGCTGTTCCGCGCACTCGAGGACAAGCAGGAATGGGCATCGCTCTCGTTCTCGGTGCTGGAGCGTGCAAGCGATGGCAAGTGCGCCGCCCGCGCTTACGCCAATCTGGGTCAGTACTTCTTGGAGCCCGAGACCGAGAACGTTTCGGCTGCCGTGGGCTGCGCGCGTCTGGCGCTGCGCCTGGCGCCCAACGATGCGCATACGACGCGCCTGCTCAACAAGATCCATACCACCTATCCGGATGCCGCTGATGAGAGCGACGACCACGTGATGGGTGAATTGGCCCTGCAAGGCGTGCCGACCTCGCCTTCGGCCGAGATTGCTATTTGCCTGATCATGTGCGCGACCGATGCTGCAAGCGACGGCGACAAGCAGGAGGCGACGCGCCTGACGGTACGTGCTCGCGACTTGGTGGGCGAGGAGGCCTGCGCGGCGATTATCAAACTGGTGCGCGAGAGCGATGCCGAGCTCAATGCCGAGCGCAAGGCAAAGCGCGAGACTGCGGGCTCAAACGCCGATGGAGCCAAGGAGGCCGGCGATGCCCAGTAAGCGCGAGCGCAAACTCATTTCCAAGAATCGCTCGGCACATCACGAGTACTTTATCGATGAGACGTTCGAATGCGGTATTGAACTGAGTGGCACCGAGGTCAAGTCGATTCGCGAGCGCGCCTGCCAGATCACCGATACCTTCGCGCTGATCCGCGGCGGGGAGTGCTGGCTCGTCGGCCTGCATATCCACCCTTATAGCCATGGTGGCGTGTGGAATCGCGATCCCGATCGTCGGCGTCGTCTGCTGCTGCACCGCAAGGAGATTGACTTTCTTGACGGCAAACTTCGCAACCGTGGTTATGCGCTGGTTCCGTTGGAGCTCTACTTTAATACGGACGGCCGCGTAAAGCTGCTGCTGGGTCTGGGCCGCGGCAAGAAGCTCTACGACAAGCGCGAGGACATGGCCAAGCGTGATGTCCAACGCGAGATCGACCGCGCCCTTAAGGAACGCAACCGCTAGGCACTCTGTATAAGTTGCGGTGGAATACGGACTGTTTTGCCTGTTTGAGGG
>DBFOIV010000219.1:0-9132 GCA_048489175.1 Collinsella sp.
ATGGTCAACTACTTTGGCACCGACTTCCCCGAGCGCAAGATGGTCGTCAAAGATGGCGACGTGCTCGACCTGGGCGGCCACAGCCTAACCTTTGTCGGTGCCCCCAATGTTCACTGGCCCGAGGTGCTCTTCTCCTACGAGGCCACCGACAAGGTGCTCTTTAGTGCCGACGGCTTTGGCAAGTTTGGCGCCAACGACATCGAGGATCCCGAGGGCTGGGCTTGCGAAGCGCGCCGTTACTACTTTGGCATCGTGGGCAAGTTCGGCAAGTTTGTGCAGGCCGTGCTCAAGAAGGCCGCCAATCTGGACATCCAGATCATTTGCCCGCTTCACGGCCCCGTGCTGACCGAGAACCTGGGCTATTACCTCGACACCTACAACACCTGGTCGAGCTATCAGCCCGAGGACGAGGGCATCACGATTGCCTATGCGAGTGTGTATGGGCATCTGAAGGCTGCCGTTGAAGAGCTCGCATCTGCGCTCGAGGCCCGCGGCCAGAAGGTTTCCGTCTTTGACCTGGCTCGCGACGATATGGCCGAGGCTGTTGAGGATGCGTTCCGCTATGACCGTCTGGTGCTCGCCTCTATCACCTATCAGGGCGAGATCTTCCCGTTCATGAGCACCTTTATCCACACGCTCGCCGAGCATGCCTACCAGAACCGCACCGTGGCGCTCGTCGAGGCCGGCTCCTGGGCGCCCACCGCTGCCAAGGTTATGACTAAGGAGCTCGAGGGTATGAAGGACATCACCCTGGCGCAGAACAAGGTGACTGTGCTGGGGTCGCTCAACGACGCCTCGCGCGCTCAAATCGAGGCCCTCGCCGACGAGCTTTCCAAGTAGCGATATTTCGCTTTTAACGAGCAAAACCACCACAAAGGGGACAGGCACCTTTGTGGTGGTTTTTGTTTAAGCGCCGGCGATGACGAGATTTGGTCGGGCGTCGTCGGCGGTCTCGGCGATTGAGGTGGCGACGGCGCCATCGGGGTCGCTGTCCATCACGATGACGTCGACATCGACAAGTTCGGCAAAGCGGTACATGCCGCGTCCGTTGACCTTACTGGCGTCCATGAGGGCGACGCTTTGACGGGCGGCACCGACCATAGCCGCTTTGGTCTCGGCCATTTGGGGAAAGTCGGTCGTAAAGCCGCAGCGGGGGACAAAAGCGCCGGGGCACATGACGGCAAGGTCGGCGTGGACCATTTGGAGCGCCTGCATGGTAAGTGGACCGTACAGATAGCGATGACCTTTGCGCAGTGCCCCACCCAGCATGACGACATCGACCGAGGGCATGCTCTCGTCGATATAATCGGCGATGGTAATGTCGGCCGTGATGACGGTGATGCCGTCGCGCTGATCAAGGAGCCGGACGAACTCGAGCGCCGTGGTGCCCGAGTCGACGAGCAGCGTGTCGCCATTGCCGACGAGCTCGATGGCGCTTTGCGCGATGGCCTGCTTGGCGGCGACATTGACGTTGATGCGGCGATCCTGGGTGGATACGGTCAGTCGCTTCTGGAGAGACACAGCGCCACCATGCGTGCGGCGCAACTTGCCGGACTCGGCGAGCGCGTCCAGGTCGGCGCGGGCGGTAACGGAGGACACGCCAAAGGTCTGGGCGATTTCTGCCACTTGCACCGAGGCGTTATGCTCGAGCATCTCCATGATGGCGGAACGACGCTCATCGGCGAAAGCTCGGGTTGTTGCGTGGGCCATGTTTGCTCCATTCTCGGCTAAATTTGTAGGAATTGTGTTGAGCCTATTTTCGTTCATTTTCTTTTTGAGTAAGAAAACGCCTTTCGATTACTTATCTTTTCTATAAAAGAAAGACGCTGAACGCCCAAAATTCAATATCGAATACGCCCACTCGGCTCCAATTCCTTCCGTTTACTTTTCAAAAACGACTGTATTGACCTGCATGGGCTCAATATCTCGCACATGCAAAGCCGCTGAATTTCATACAATGGACGCAGCAAAACGCAAGGTAAAACGCCTTGCGGACACGTACGCCCGATGTCCAGATGCGGGCGAGGGAGAGGAGCAAACGCTCATGGCACTTGTTACCACCGAAAAGATGCTCAAGGACGCTCAGGCCGGCCATTACGCCGTTGGCGCGTTCAACGTCGAGAACCTCGAGTTTGTTATGGCCGTTCTGGCCGCTGCCGAGGAGACCAAGTCCCCCGTCATCATGCAGACCACCCCGGGCACCATCAAGACCGCTGGTCTGGACTACTTCTACGGCATGGTCAAGGCTGCCGCCGAGCGCGCTTCCGTGCCCGTCGCCCTGCACCTCGATCATGGCGATGGCTATGACCGCTGCATGCAGGCTTTCCGCACTGGCTACACCTCTGTCATGATCGACGGTTCGCACGAGTCCTTCGAGGACAACATCGCCCTGACCAAGTCCGTCGCCGACGCTGGCCGCGCCATGGGTGTGCCCGTCGAGGCCGAGCTTGGCAAGGTTGGCGGCAAGGAGGACGACGGTCCCGCGGTTGAGGGCGAGAGCCCCTACACCGATCCGGCCGAGGCCAAGGAGTTCGTCGAGCGCACCGGCTGCACCTCGCTGGCCATTGGCGTTGGCACCAGCCACGGCGTGTACACGAGCGATCCTCACATCGAGCAGTCCGTGGTCAAGGCCATCCGCGACGCCGTCGACGTGCCGCTGGTTCTGCACGGCACTTCCGGTGTGCCCGATGAGCAGGTCGCCGAGGCCGTGAAGAACGGCATCTGCAAGGTCAACTACGCCACCGAGCTGCGTCAGGCCTACACCAAGGGCTTCATGGCCTACATGGCCGAGAACCCTGCCTGCTTCGATCCCAAGAAGCCGGCCAAGGAGGGTATGCGTGAGATCACCGAGCTGGTTAAGATCCGCATGACCAACCTCAACTCTGTGGGCAAAGCAGAGTAACAGCAAGGGTACTCTGATCCCACCGGACGGTTTGGGCGGGTCCCGTACTTAGTTTCCAAAACGTCCTCGCGCATGAAGGCCCCCGTTGTCTCGCTTCTTCGAAGCGTTGACAACGGGGGCCTTCGCGCTGCGGAATGATTTTGGAAACTAAGTACGGGACCCGCCCAAACCGTCCTGCTCAATCGCCCTTGTGGCGTTGGGGCGGAATAGTGGTGCGCGAGGGGTGCTTTGCTGGTGGGGGCTAGTATGCCCGGGCTTGGTTGGGGAAGGTTTTGTCTAGGGATGCTTGGAGCTTTTCGAACGATGCTCGCAAGTTGTGGCTCTGGTCGGTTGAGCGTTTGGCTTTTGTGGTGGGGGAGTCGAGGAGGCCGTTTCTCTGTGTCGGGGGGAAGGAGAAAAGGTTTGCATGATTTAGGGATGGCTGCTGTGCTGCGTCATTGGAAGAATACATGCTTATGCGGCCTCCTCGATGTCCACCAAAAGATTGCGCACGGGGTGTGCTGCCAGGTCCCGTGCGTTGGCAGTATTATGCCGCGGCTGCTGCAAAGAAGCGCTAAAGAAAGGCTTAACCTGGTTTGGTGTTACGATGAAACTGCAGGTCAGAGGTATCGAGTAACACTCTTGAAAGGTTTTGAGCTTAAGGGCTTTCTAAGATTTGTGGCGCGGATGTGGCTCGCCTGTGTGGGGCGTGTGGGCGGCTCGTTCCTAGCGCTGAGGTGCGGCGGCGCGCACCTGCTCAATGACCTTTTCCATCGTGGCGTCGATGCGGTCTTTTTTGAGCTCGCATTCCCAGATGGTTATGGGCGTCCAGCCCATTTGAGTGAGTGCTGTCACAGCAGCACGGTCGCGCTCGACGTTGCGACGGAACTTTGCCTCCCAAAACTCAACGTTGCGCTTGGGCTGGCTCGGATTGCACTTGGGGCAGCGGTGCCAAAAGCAGCCGTTGACGAAGATGGCGATCTTGCGCCCGGGAAAGGCGATGTCGGGCTTTCCGGGCACCTTCCATTCCAGACGGTATCCCGTAAGGCCTGCGGCGCGCAGGCGCTGGCGAACGAGCAGCTCGGGTTTGGTGTTCGCACGCTTGTTGCCCTTCATGGATTTTTTGATGGCGGCGCGACGGCGCACGAGCTCACGCTCGTCGGCGGAGAGGTCCGAGGTGTCGATGCCGTCCAGCAGGCCGGGCTTGGGGCGCTTTTTGCTGCGGCGCTTAGGTGCGCGCTTGGGTTTGGTGGCGGGTTTGTCGGCTGTGTTGGGCGCAGCGTCATCGGCGGCGTTAGCCTCAAGCCGGTCTTCCTTCAGCTCAATCAGCGCATCGATAAGTCCCTTGTCGGCGGGCATCCACTCAACGGTGGCAAGCGAGGTGCGCGGAATCCAGCGGATATCGAGCTGGCGGTCGTGCTTCTGAGGCTCATCGGATTCATCGGCGAGCGAGCAGTAGTAGCACTCCATGGAGAGATGGAAATCGGGGTAGTCATACTCAACGGTGTAGAAGTCACGCAGGTTGGTGACTTTTACCTGCAGCTCTTCCATGAGCTCGCGGCGTACGGCGTCTTCGGGCGTCTCGCCGTGCATGAGCTTGCCACCTGGGAACTCCCAAAGTCCCTGCATGTCGCCATAGCCGCGCTGTACGGCCAGTAGCTCGTCGGATCCTTCCTTGCGAATGATCCCAGCGGCAACATGAACAGTCTTCAACAGGAGTCCTCTCTCAACATCAACACGTGACAGGCTAGCTACCCGCACCTTACACAACGGTAAGGCAAGCGTAAGCCATATCGATGGTAGCCGACTCGGCTTCTTGCGACTATAGATGCCGTAGACTAATCGCAAGAAAGGACTCGGTATGCAAACCACGCACATGGCGACCCCGGTATTGGAGGTCGCGCATCTCGAAAAGGTATATGGAGCGCTGGGCAACGTGACCCGTGCGCTCAACGACGTCAGCTTTACCGTCAACCGCGGTGAATTCGTTGGCATCATGGGCGCTTCGGGCTCGGGCAAGTCGACGTTGCTCAACTGCGTGTCGACCATCGATAGCGCCACGAGCGGCACCATCCGCATCAACGGCCAGGACGTAACACGCATGAAGCAGGCTAAGCTTTCGCAGTTCCGCCGCGAGGAGCTCGGCTTTATCTTCCAGGATTCCAACCTGCTCGATACACTCACGGCACGCGAGAACATCGCCCTGCCGCTCACCATTGCCCGCACAAACTCGGCAGAGATCTCGACCCGCGTGCAGGACGTGGCCGCGCGCCTGTCCATCAGCCAGGTGCTCGACAAGTATCCCTACCAGATGTCCGGCGGTCAGCAGCAGCGCGTTGCCGCGGCTCGCGCGCTCGTCACCGACCCCACCATGATCATGGCCGACGAGCCCACCGGCGCCCTCGATTCCAAGAGCGCTCGCCTGCTGCTCGAGAGCCTGGAGGCCCTGAATCGCCGCCTGCGCGCCACGGTGCTCATGGTCACGCACGATAGCTTTGCCGCCAGCTACACGAGCCGTGTGCTGTTTATCCGCGACGGCAAGATCTTCACCGAGCTGCGCCGCGGCGACACCGATCGCCGAGAGTTCTTCGACCGCATTATGGAGGTCGTTGCCATGATGGGCGGTGAGGGCTCCGATGCTCTGTAAACTCGCTTGGGGCAACGTCCGCCGCGCCGGCCGCGACTACCTCGTCTACCTTTTGACGCTCACTCTGGGCGTCACGGTCTTCTATGCCTTTAACACCATCTCGATGCAGGTCGACATCGCCGGAATCGATGAAGAGGGCTTGGCGCAGGTTATGGGCAGCATGCTCGGCTACCTGACGTATTTTTTGGCCGGTGTCATGGCCTTTTTGATGGTGTATGCCAATAACTTCATCATGAAACGCCGCAAGAAGGAGTTTGGCCTGTACCAGGTGCTCGGCATGGGGCGCGGGCGCGTCGCCACGATCATGGCGCTCGAGACCGTGATAGTATCGGTCGTGGCCTTTGTCGTCGGCATTGTGCTGGGTGTGGGACTCTCCCAGCTCATGACGTTCTTTACGGCCTCGCTTTTTAAGACACAGATCGCCAATTTCCACTTCTTTTTCTCGGTGCATGCGTTCAACCTGACCCTTGCCTGCATGCTCGTAATGTTTGTGCTCACGTTACTGCTGAACCTGCGCGCCGTTCGTCGCACTAAGCTCATTGAGCTCATGGGTGCCGAGCGTCGCAACGAGAGCATCAAGACGCGCAATCCCTGGATCGCGATTGCCATCTTTGCTGTGGGCGTGGTGCTGGTGGGCGTGGCCTATTACCGTCTGCTACGTGATGGGTTCCCGCTAACCGAGACGGGCGACAAGCTGCACGGGGCCATGAGCCAGTTCGGCATTACGACCGCTATGGTTACGGTAGGCACCTTTGCGTTGTTCTGGGGACTCTCGGGCATGCTCATCAAGCTGCTGCAGAGCTTGCGCGGCGTGTATTGGCGCGGCCTCAACATGTTTACCGTGCGCCAGCTTTCGGCCAAGGTCAATACGGTGTGCTTTTCGATGGGCGTCATCGCGATGATTCTGTTCCTTGCCATCACTTCGGTGACGTGCGGTATGTCGATCGCCAACGTGATGAACGAAAACCTGGAGCGCTATAACCCTGTTGACGTGTCTCAGACGTATGTCTATTACACGCCCGATAGGCTCGACTACTACAAGGAGTATGTCAATCCGTCCGAGGCCGATCGCATGGTGCTGGCCGATGCAACGGTCGATTTGTACGCTGCATGGCACGGCGATCGTATCGATCCCGATAACGTTACAGAAAATAGTAAGGGCAAGTCGGCGGACAACAACGACGAGACCGGAAAGAAGGTCAATATCGCCGATGTTGCCGGTGAGCATGTGCAGATCGATTCGTATCTGAGTTACCCGCTTGGCGGCTCGGGCCCCTCGGTGGTGGCGGGTGAGATGTGCAAGGCCATGGGCGAAAAGCTCCCCAAGGTGCTCGAGGGTAGCAATGCCGATGATATGGGCCTGTTTGTGACGCCGGCGAGCCAGTACAACAAGCTGCGCCAGATGATGGGCGAGGAGCCGGTGAGCATTGGCCGCGACCAGTACGTGCTTACGTGTGATATGGGCGGTGAGCTGGGCGACCTGTACACCAAATATATGGCCGGCGGCCATACGCTCACCTTGGGTGGGCATGAGCTCAAGCCCGCAACCGATAAGTCGGACGAAGATACGGCGGCCATCGCCAACTCGGCGATGGGCAGTAATCCGGGTACCGTCGTCGTTGCCGACGAGCTGTTGTCCCAGCTTAATCTGCAGCCGTATTCCAGTAGCCTGCTCGTTAACTACAAACAGGGGATAGATACGACCGAGGCAGACGAGAGCATTAAATACACTCTGCTCGACAATCTGCTCGTTGACGGCAAAGAGCCGGGGTTGTGGGGAACCTTCATTACACGCTCCGAGATGTATACGCAGGCGGCGCATATGAACGGCATCATTAGCTATCTGGCCATCTACATTGGCTTTGTACTGGTCGTTGCGTGCGCGGCGATACTGTCGATCCAGCAGCTCTCCAATGTGGCCGACGGCGGCCGCAGCTATCGTGTGCTGGCACAGATCGGCTGTGACGACCGCCAGATTCGTCATTCGGTGATGGCGCAGCAAGCGGTGTTCTTCCTGTTCCCGCTGGCAGTGGGCCTGGCGCACTCCTTTGTGGCACTTAAGGTGATCATCGAGATGGTGAGCACGTTCGGAGATATGAGCATCGGCGGCACCGTGGGCCTCACCTGTGCGATCTTCCTGGCGGCCTACGGCGGCTACTTCCTGGTGACGTACCTCATGAGCGCCGGCATGGTACAAGCTGCCATAGCCACCCGCTACAGCGAGTAACAAGCGGGCAAAATCGTCGCAAAATCAGAGGTGTATGACCGCCGCGAAGGGACCAGGGGCCCTTTCGCGGCGGTTTTTGCCAATCTGGTGCGTCTCAGATACAAGTGAGTAGACTTTTTTGAACCTGCCGAGCACATCGCGACAAATGATCGATGAAACCGCAGGTTAGAGCTGTGCCGTTTTAGGGCGTGCTCGGCCTTCTGCAAAAAGCCTACTCACTTGGTTTTTTCTGCTAGAAGACCGCCACGAGGGAAGGCAACTCCCTTACGTCGGTTTGGACGTTTGCCCAGATAAAACCTGCCAAAATAAACCTGTTCCTTTTTGGCAGGTGGTTTCAGCTGAACGGCGGGCGGTGCGGCTTGGGTGTGCGGGCTCACAACCTGGGGAAACCGAACAGATTGGGGGCTTGTATGATCGATTCGAGGGGAAACGTGCGACCCGAGGGCATGTTTAACAGAGTGCGCCTGGCCCCCGAAGCCCGGCGCGCATACGATACGCGAGGGGTAGTCGTTGGGGACGTTCTTAAACGACTAGTCAAACAAGAACGTCCCCAACGATTACCCAAAAGGAGCGTCTCCAAGTGCCAGCTCTGGCAACGATGCAGGTCGAAAAACGTCAGCGAAAACCCGCCAGAGCGAGCAAGGTGCCTTGAAGCGAGGCGGCATTGACCTTTTGGTCATGCCGTCGAAGCTGAAAGGCAGATTGCCGTTCTGGCGGGTTTGCAGCGTCGAGCAGTTACGCGGTTTGGTAAAACCGCGTAACTAAATACGTTCCGCGATCTCGTGGATGAGGTAGTCGGTCTTTTCCCAGCCCAGGCACGGGTCGGTGATCGACTTGCCAAAGACACCGCCATCGACCGGCTGGTTGCCGTCCTCAAGGTAAGACTCGATCATAAAGCCCTTGACCAGCTTGGAGATGGACTCGTTGCGGCGGCAGCTGTCGAGCACCTCCTTGCAAATGCGATACTGCTCCAACGGACGCTTGCCCGAGTTGTCGTGGTTGCAGTCGATGACCGCTGCCGGATTGGCATAGCCGGCGTGCTCGGTATAGCGCTCGGCCAGACGCTCGAGGTGCTCGTAGTGGTAGTTGGGGTAGGTGCGACCGTCGAGACCAATGTAGCCACGCATGACGGCGTGTGCGAGTGGGTTGCCGTCGCACTCAACCTCCCAGTTGCGGAAGATAAAGCTCTGGTGTGCCTGCGCGGCGTAAATGGAGTTGAGCATGACGGTGGTGGAACCGGCAGTGGGATTCTTCATGCCGACGGGTACCGAAATGCCGCTCGACACCAGGCGATGCTCCTGGTTTTCGACCGAGCGCGCGCCGACGGCAACGTAGCTCAGCAGGTCAACGAGGTATTGGTAGTTGGACGGATAGAGC
>DBFOIV010000220.1:0-10219 GCA_048489175.1 Collinsella sp.
CGCTACAGCCCGCGAATTCGTACAGCCTCGGGCGGAAACTCCTGCTCGCCGGCATCGGTCTTGATGGTCGCGCGGCCCCAGATGTCCAGGCCCGCAAACACACCGACCGCAAGCGGCAAGCCGTTGGGAGACACCGCCGCAACCTGGCGGCCCAGCAGCGGCACCATGTCGAAGTACTCGCCCAGCACGGGAGCCAGCGGCCCTGCGGCGCCTTGCGGCGTGTTGGCAACAACCGCCCAGGCGTCCACGCGGGCCAGCACGGCGGCGGCCAGCGTCTCGACCAGCGCTTCGTCAGCCACGTCCACACCAAGCTCGCTCAGCGCCGAACGCTCAATATCCACCGTCACGGCACCGAACATGCCCGCGGCACCGGCACCGCCGTTCACGGCAACACGCGCGAGCGACGTCTCAAACGCAGGCGCACCGCACACGATATCGCTCGGCCACTGGATACCCACCTTACCGGCAAGGCCCAACCCCGGCGTCGAAGCCGTGCCCACAAGCGCGTCCATCATGCCCATAGCCGCCACAAACGGCAGGCCGTGGAAGGCATGCATGTTCACATCGGGGCGCACGACCAGCGAAAACATCAGCGATGCATCGCCCGCGCTCCACGCGCACCAGCCCGCGGACATGCCCTCGCGGCCCGCGTCGCGCGCCGCGTCGAGCTCGGTGCCAGCGGCAACAGCATTCATCTCGATCATCTACATACGCCCCAATTCGCCCACGATATGGCCCACGCGGTCCTCGGGCTCCTTGACCTCGACGCCGTTGTAGCGGAAGAACCGCGCCGGGTCGTGCATCAGGTCCTCGAGCGGCACCAGCACAAAGTCGCGCTCGCCAATGAGAGGATGCGGCAGGCGCAGCTTTTTGCCGCCGTGGGTCTCGCCATCCATCCACAGCAGGTCCAGGTCGATGGTGCGCGGACCGTTGGCCTTGGCCTTCTTGGAGCGGTCGCGCCCCAGCTCGGCCTCGATCTTCATGAGCTCATCGAGCAGCACCAGCGGCGCCAGCTCGGTCTTGATCTCGATGACGGCGTTGGCAAACGCGTCCTGGCGCGTCTCGTAGGCCGGCTCGCTCTCGTAAATCTTGGAGGAGTTGGACACGCAGGTGAGTGGAATCTCGGCGATCATCTCGCGTGCGGCGCGGATGTTGTCGCAGCGATGCCCCAGGTTGGAGCCCACGGCCACAAACGCGCGGCGCGGCTGCGGCTTGGCAACCGCCCAGTAACCGTTCAGGAACTGCGCAAAACCCGCGGCGTCGTGCACGCGCACGATGTTGGCACCGGCCTGGATGGCGCCCAGGCACACGCCAAACGTGGCGGCATCGCGCTCGGCGGCCTCGGTCACGCCCGAGACGGCGCCCACAAAGCGCTTGCGCGACACGGCGCACATGAGCGGGTAGCCCAGCGACGCCATCTTGGCAGTCTCGCGCTGGATGACGATGTCCTCGTTAGCCGACTTACCAAAGCCCGGGCCAGGATCGATGCAGATGCGGTCGCGCGACACGCCGGCATGGATGAGCGTGCGGGCCTGGTCGGACAGAAAGCCCATGACGCGGCGCATGATGGGCGCCGAATCGGGCAGGGTAAAGCGGCGGAGCTGCGAGGTGGGCACATAGGCCTCCTCACGGCGGGCACTGCGGCGCATCATGGCGGCCAGGCGGTCATTGGACTCCGATGCGGCCTCGATGGCTGCGGGCGCGGCCTCGGGCGCGGGCGCGACGGTCTCGGCGGCAGCAGCCTGCTCGGCGGCCGGCGTCTCCTGCTCGCTTGCAGGCTCGGACGTGGGCTCCGGTTCGCCAAACGGCAACGAGGGCTGCACCACGCCGCCCGGAAGCTTGGCCTCCGGCTTAGGCTCGCCCAGCAACTTGCCGCGACGGCGGCGAGCCGGCTTCTCGGCCTCACGCGCGGCCTCGGCAGCCGCCTCGCGCGCCTTCTCGGCAACAAACGCCGCTGCCGAGGTATCGAGCTGCACCGTTGCGTGCGTGCGTGCGGTCGCGGCGACCTCGCCGGCGTGCATTACGATGACGCCGCAGGTGCTCGTCTTAACAAACTCGACCATCTTGGGATCGGTGAAGCCGGTCACGTCGTTGACGATCGAGGCGCCGCAGCGCACGGCCGCCTTGGCAACCGCCACGTGGCGCGTGTCGATCGAGACGATGGCACCCTCTTTGGCCAGCGCGCGCACAACGGGCAGCACGCGGCGAGCCTCCTCGTCGGGGTTGACCGGAGTAAAGCCGGGACGCGTGGACTCACCGCCCACGTCGATGATGTCGGCGCCGGCGTCGAGCATCGCCAGGCCGTACTCGATGGCGGCATCCGGGTCGAAGTGCTCCCCGCCATCGCTAAACGAATCGGGCGTCACGTTGAGGACGCCCATGATGCGCGGACGGTCAAAGCTGAGCTCGTACTTTCCGCACCGCCATGTCTTGCTGTCGTTCGCCATGAACATCCTCCTAAAATGCCCACGCCGCCGAGCTTGGGGAGCTGGCGGCGGGGTCGCTTTGCACTCAGTCTTTCTATTGTATCCGCGCACGCGGGCTAGAACGCAAACGCGGCCGCGATGTCGCAAGAAATCAGCAGGTCGGCATTTGCATCCTGATCGGTAGGAGCAAGATTGCAAATAGCCAGCGTATCGCCGGTAAAGTATCGCGTAAGGCCTGCCGCCGGATACACCACGAGCGAGGTCCCGCCCACAATGAGGGCATCGGCCGCGGCGATGGCGACAACGGCACCGGTCAACACATGCTCGTCGAGCGGCTCTTCGTAGAGCACTACATCGGGCTTGATGCGGCCACCGCACGCGGGGCACGCAGGCACGCCCGCGGCATCCTCGTGCTCGCGCGAGCAAATCCACTCGGCGCTATAGACCGCGCCGCACGACTGGCAAATGTTGCGATGGACCGATCCGTGCAGCTCAAACACTCGCTGTGAGCCGGCCATCTGATGCAGGCCGTCGATATTTTGCGTCACCACGGCATCAAGCTTACCGGCGCGCTCCAGCTCGGCCAGCTTGGTGTGGCAGCGGTTGGGTTTAGCGTTAAGCGCGATCATCTTGGTGCGGTAAAAGTCGAAGAACTCCGCCGGATGCGCCTCGTAAAAGCTATGCGACAGCATGGTCTCGGGCGGATAGGCAAACTGCTGGTGATACAGGCCGTCCACGCTGCGGAAATCGGGAATGCCACTTGCCGTAGAAACACCAGCGCCGCCAAAGAAGACCACGCGCTTGTGGGTGTCAAACAGATCCGCCAGCGCGGCGGAGGCCTGCCTGGGGTCCGATATTGCCTGCGTCATATGAGTCCTCCGTCCTTGTTAGTCGGGCAGCGTTGAGCGACGTCCCAGCATGCGGCCTTTAAGTCAGCATGCGCGGATCCCGCCCCGCCCCTGTTGCGCTAATCTTAAGCCTGCCAACCCCGCCGAAAGGACACCATGCCTCAGACTTACACTTTCGCCTCGTGGAACGTCAACGGCCTGCGCGCCGTGCTCAAAAAGGACCCGAGCTTTATCCAGATCGCGCAAGAACTCGACGTCGATATCCTGGCGCTGCAAGAGACCAAGTTGCAAGAAGGCCAGGTCGATATTGACCTGCCCGGCTATCACCAAACCTGGAGCTACGCCGAGCGTAAAGGCTATTCGGGCACCGCGGTCTTTAGCCGCCAGGAGCCGCTGCGCGTACTGCGCGCCGATGCGCTGCTGCCCTACGCCGGCGAAGGCGAGGCGGCCGTGCTCGTCGCCCAAGCCGCAACCGAGGGCCGCGTCTGCGCGCTCGAGTTCGACAAATTCTGGTTTGTGGATGTCTACACGCCCAACGCACAAAATGAGCTCGCGCGCATCGACGTGCGCATGGCCTGGGACGATGCCTACCGCGGCTTTTTGAACGCGCTCGAGTGCGAGACCGGCAAACCCGTCGTGACCTGCGGCGACTTTAACGTTGCGCACGAGGAGATCGACCTTAAGAACCCCAAGTCCAACCGCGGCAACGCGGGCTTTTCGGACGAAGAACGCGGCAAGTTTACCGAGCTGCTCAACGCCGGCTTTACCGATACCTGGCGCACGGCTAATCCAGACGTCGAGGGCGTCTACAGCTGGTGGAGCTATCGCTTTAATGCCCGCAAGAACAACGCCGGCTGGCGCATCGATTACTTCTTAGTAAGTGATTCAATCGCCAATACCGTGCGCGACACCGGTATCCGCGGCGATATCTTCGGCAGCGACCACTGCCCCGTCACCCTCACGCTAGAGCTCTAGCCCCAAGTAATTCCTCTAGGGGACAGAGGAAAACAGATCATGTGACCCCTCTCCCCCTATAAGTTGCGGTGGAATAGTTCCTGTTTGGGCAGCAAATAGCCAAAAACGAGAACTATTCCACCGCAAGTTCGTGAGGAAACGCGAAATGCCTTACAGCCCGTATTTCACGACGACACGGTTAATGCGACGGCACCAGGGCTTGTACAAGGCGGCCAAAAACACGCAGGTCGCGAGTCCGTGCGTGATATCGAACGGCACGGCGGTGGCAAGACGTGCCACGGCACCTGCCCAAGTAAGCGGCTGTACAAAACCAATGATGTCGTAGGCGTTGATCACAACGCCGTACAGCAAACCCGAAGCAAAGCCGTAGGTCAGCAGCGCCGGCATACGCACGGTGCCATCGGCGCGGTCGAATGCACCCGCATACGCCAGCGCACCGCCAACGTATCCCACGAGCCCCCAGGCATACATCTGCCACGGCGTCCACATGCCCTGCCCAAAAAAGAAATTGCTGGTCAGCGCCGCCAACGCACCGACCATAAAGCCGTTACGACGACCGAGTGTCGCCCCGGCGATAATGGCGATGGCACTCACGGGTTTAAAGTCGGGAATGGGTCCAAACAGGATGCGCCCCGCCGCCGCCAGCGCCGCCAGCACCAGCGTGGGCATAATCTGACGCAGGCCTGGACGCGATGCCTCATAGCCCGCAAAGAACAGCGCAAGCACCAACGCCACCACAACCAGCATGGCCAACGCTGCCTGCTCAACACCCGCCAGCAACGCGGCAGCCATCACCGCCGGCACCGCCAACAACAGCGGGATCTCCAGTTTTGCAAGCAAACGCGAGAAACGACAGTCCGTCATCCCATCACGCCCTATAGAACACGTTGTCGGCAAAGAAGTCGGCCGGGGACTCCATGCAGGCAATCTCGCCGTCAAACATCATGGCGACGTCGTCGGCTACCTGCTCGGCAAAGTCCAAATCGTGCGTAGCCATGATGACGGTGCCGCCAGCCTTCGCATGGTCACGCAGGGCGCGGGCGATGGTGCGGCGACTCTCCAGGTCCAAGCCCTTCGTGGGCTCGTCAAGCAGCAGCAGCTCGGGGCCGATCAGCAGCAGCTTTGCCAGTGCGAGCAGCTGGCGCTGTCCGCCCGAGAGGTCGTAGGGGTGGCGCGTCTCCAGGCCGTCCAGCCCCAAGCTCGCCGCGCGCTCCCGCGCCACGGTCTCGTCATATCCGCAGGCTGAAGCCCATTCCATCAGCTCGTCGCACACCGTCTCGGCAACCAGCAATGCTTTGGGATTCTGAGGCAGCAACGCCGCCGAGGCCGCTCCGCGCACCATGCGGCCGCGCTGCAGCGTGGCGGTCTTCGCCAGCACCGAGAGCATCGTCGACTTACCGCATCCGTTGCCGCCCACGATCGCATGCACCGCACCGGCCGAAAACGACGCATCGAGCCCACGCAACACCCAGCCGGACGCTCGATCGTAGCGAAACCAACCTTCCGACAGGGTGGTAGCCGACCCAGCGTGCATTTTTTGGAGTATTCTGCTTCCATCCGTGCGCGAGAAGGCTTCCAAGCCGTTCTCGAGCGACGTTTGCGCCACAAATTCGGACGATTTGTCCAATTCCAAACTTTTTTTCGCGCTCGATACGCCCCCGGGCGGCTCCAGAGAGCCCAAATTGTCCTCACGCCTGCTGAATACTCCGTTTTTTGCACATCGGATGGCACCCCACCCCAACGTGTCATCGGAAAACAGCGATTCTCGGCGTACCAAAGAAGCCATATCCGCCGCCTCGTGCACGCGGCCATCCTCAATCCGGTACGCACACGTCGCGTATTCGAGCATTGGGCGCGGCTGATGCGTCGCCACAACAACCGTGCAGCCCAGCTCGCGATTCACACGAAACAGCGCGTGCAGGAAATTCTTCTCGGCAACGGGATCGAGCTGAGACGTGGGCTCGTCGAGCAGCAGCACGCGCGGGCGCAGCGCCAGAACGGCCGCCAACGACAGCAACTGTTTGCGACCACCCGAAAGCGTGTCAGTATCGCGGTGAAGCCAATCTTCCAGCCCAAAGAAATAGCTGGTCTCAGCTACGCGACGGCGCATCTCATCACGTGCTAGCCCCAAGTTTTCCAGGCCAAACGCCATCTCGTGCCACACGGTTTCGCACACGATCTGGTTCTCGGGATCCTGAAACACATAACCCACGCGCTCTGCCGATGCCCGCACGTCCATGTCGGCAACGTTCTCGCCCAGCACGCGCGCATCGCCAGTGCGCTCGCCCGCTGGAGCGATCTCGGGCTTGAGCAGCGACAGCAGCGTCGACTTGCCCGAACCGGTACCGCCAACAAGCAGTGCAAACGCACCTTGGGAAACACGCCAATCAAGCCCCTCGAGCACCGGTGCCTTGACCCCGGGATAGGCAAAACTAAGGCCTCGCACCTCAATCGCTGGCGCGGCCGAGCCATATGCCACACCCGCCGCCGAGCTCCTATCAAACCGAGCCATCAGCCAAACCTCTTCTCATCAATCGCGTGCAACGCGCAAGGCAACACCATCCAGGCGGCGTACACGACATAGCCTGGCCACGGCGCCGGCACCGAGAGCTGCGGATAAAACGAATACTGCGTCGTCGCGGTCCACGCCACCGCCACCGCGGCAGCGCCAAACAGTACGAGCCCGGCCAGCGCGGCAACGTCACTGCGCCCCAGCCGATACCGCGCATACGTCGTACGACGCATCGCGGCACCCCACCCGCGCGAGCGCATCGCGTCCGCGCGCTCCAGCGAATCTTCCATGCCCCAGCCCATCAACACGCTCGACGCCCGCAGGCGCGATCGCACGGGATCGGTGGGCGCGCGGCCCGGCACATCAATCGCATCCTGCACCGCCAGCACCGTACGACCGCGGCGTAAAAACTGCGGGATAAGCCTCATGCACATCGAGATCATGAGCGCAATCACCGGTGCGGCATTGCCCAGCAGCGCGAGCACCTTGTCGTATTCGAGCATCGACGCCGCGGCCTCAAACCACAGCACGCTCGCCACAAACAGCCCGCCCATGCACAGGCCGTATACCATGCTTTCCAGATACACCGCGCGCATGCCAATACGGAACAGCTCCGTCGAGCCCGAGGCGCTAAACAGCGGATTGACCAGCGCGATAATCAAAATCACCGGCAGCTGCCAGCGGAGTGCGCCCAGCGTGCGGGCAGCCCCGCGCGTCGCAAATCCATACGCCAGCCCGCCCGCAAGTGACAGCGCAATCAGCACCGGCTGCATCGAGAACATGGTGAGCCCCAGCGTCAGCACCATGTAGAGGGCCGGCACAGCCGGATGCGACATCGAGAATGCCGCGACGGGCTCGCCGCCAAACTCCTCTTGTATGTTGTCCACGGGCACCCCCGTCCCCTCGCTCAAACGACAGCTCCGCAGCACCGCCAACGCCGCACGCAAGCAGCGCAAACGCCACGCCGGCGGCACCGACATCGGCCGCCATGAGCCAATCGCTACGCGCTCAACATATGCCTGCGGTATCATATTGCGCCGTGTATCGTTTCCAAACACACGTCTCTATAACGTAACAGGAGATCACATGGACGCAACCGCAATTATCCTCGCTGCCGGCGAGGGCACCCGCATGAAGTCGAACCACTGCAAGGTTTCGCACAAGATCCTGGGCAAGCCCATGGTCCAGTGGATCGTCGACGCCACCATCAAGGCCGGCTGCAGCCGCGTCGTGGTCGTCATCGGCAGCCACGCCGACGAGATGCGCGCCCTCATCGACGGCGCCTATGCCAACAGCGCCACCAAGGTCGAGTGCGTCGAGCAGACCGAGCGCCTGGGCACCGGCCACGCCGTGAAGGTCGCGCTCGAGGCCTGCGGCATCGCGCAAGGCCCGGTCGTCGTGCTCAACGGCGACCTGCCGCTCATCACCGCCGACACCGTCGCCAAGTTCGCACAGACCGTCGCTACCGGCGAGCTCGCCTGCACCGTCATGACCATGACCCCGCCCGACCCCTTCGGCTACGGCCGCATCAAGCTGGGCGCCGACGGCCAGATCGAGCGCATCATCGAGCAGAAGGACTGCACGCCCGAGCAGGCCGCCACGCTGCTGGAGTGCAACGCCGGCTGCTACGCCTTTGACGGCGCGCAGCTCGCCGCCCACATTAACGAGATCGGCAACGACAACGCGCAGTCCGAGTACCACCTGCCCGACATGCTCGAAATCCTCAAGGGTCACGGCCAGGCGGTCTCCATCTTCCACTGCGATGACTACCGCGACGGCCTGGGCGTCAACAGCCGCATTCAGCTCGCGCAGCTCACCGCTATCGCGCGCGACCGCATCAACGAGCACTGGATGGCCGAGGGCGTCACCCTCATCGATCCCACGCAGGCCTGGATCGGCCCCGATGCCACCATCGGCCGAGACACCATCGTGTGGCCGCAGACGCATCTGATCGGTCACGTCACCGTGGGCGAAGAGTGCCAGCTCGGCCCCAACAGTCGCCTCACCGACACCACCGTCGGCAGCGGCTGCACCATCGATGAGACCATCGCCATCGAGGCCGTCATCGAGAACGGCGTCGACTGCGGCCCGCGCGCCTACCTGCGCCCGGGCACCCACATGCTCGACGGCTCCAAGGCCGGCACGCACGTGGAGATCAAGAAGTCCACGATCGGCGAGGGCTCCAAGGTGCCGCACCTGTCCTACATCGGCGACACCACCATGGGCTCCGGCGTCAACGTGGGCGCAGGCTCCATCACCTGCAACTACGACGGCGTGCACAAGCACAAGACCGTCATCGGCAAGGACGCCTTCATCGGTTCCGACACCATGATGGTCGCGCCCGCCCAGATCGGCGACGGCGCGCTCGTGGCCGCCGGCTCCGTCATCACCGAGCCGGTCCCGGCCGACGCACTTGGCCTGGGTCGTGCCCGTCAGGTAAACATTGAGGGCTGGGCCGCCGATTACCGCCGCCGTCTGCACGAGGACGACGAGGTATAACGTTTTACCAAGCATCTAAGGAGCTGTTCCCGTGGGGGGCGGCTCCTTTTTCTATCGTGACCTGCGCAACCGGATGAGTGGTCGGTTCGTGTCCGTTGGCGGTAAAGACGTTATCAAGACTCGATAAACCCCGCCGCGCGGTTACAATGCAACAAGGCATCTATATGGCATTCGATATAAAGGAGAAGGGTAATGCCGATTAATGATCCCGAGAAGTCGGAGAATATGCGCAAGTCCATCCGCGTGTATTCCGGTTCCTCCAACCGTCCCCTCGCTCAGAAGATCGCTGAGTACCTTGGGGTCGAGCTTTCGGGCCTTACGCTAAAGCAGTTCGCCAACGGTGAGATTTACGCCCGCTACGACGAAACCGTCCGCGGCGCCGACGTCTTCCTGATTCAGTCCGTGGCCGGCGGCAACGTCAACGACATGCTCATGGAGCTGCTCATCGCCACCGACGCTGCCAAGCGCGCATCCGCCCGCTCCATCACCGCCGTCATCACCCACTACGGCTATGCCCGCCAGGACCGCAAGGCCGGCCCGCGTGAGCCCATCACCGCCCGCCTCGTCGCCAACCTGCTCGAGCGCGCTGGCGTCAACCGCATCATCACCCTCGACCTGCACCAGGGCCAGATTCAGGGCTTCTTCGATATCCCGGTTAACCACCTGTCCGCGCTGCCGCTGTTTGGCCAGTACTACAACGACATGCACTTCGACACCGACAACCTGGTTGTCGTCTCCCCCGATGTGGGCCGCGCCAAGGCCGCCAAGAAGCTGTCCGACATGCTCGGCTGCGACCTGGCCATCGCCCACAAGGGCCGTCCGCGCCACAACGCCGCCGAGGTCATGGGCATCATCGGTGACATCAAGGGCAAGACCTGCATCATCAACGACGACATGATCGACACCGCTGGCACCCTGTGCGCCAACGTCAAGGAGCTCAAGGCTATGGGCGCTGGCGA
>DBFOIV010000221.1:0-5540 GCA_048489175.1 Collinsella sp.
ATCACGCGCAGGGCAACGGCATTATGGTTCGTCTCGTTTCCGTATCTCGTGTTCTCAAAAGCTCCCCACTCTATCATTTCCACGCTTTTGGGTAGCACAATCTCTTTGCCGGCAATCGCAGGATCAAGAGAGGCGAACGCGAGCGCCCCGATAGATTTGACACCATCGCCGATCGTCACCGATGACACGTGCGAGCACCCGTCAAAGGCATAGCGCTCAATCCGCTCCACCGTGCCCGGCACGTTGATCTGCGTAAAGGTGAGTACCGTTGTGTCCGAGACATAGAACTGCGGTACGCCGCAATTGGCGAAGGCGCGATAGTCGATAGTCTTAACCGAAGGTGGCAGCGTTGCCACCACATTGTCGTCAAGCTGTTCGCAGCCCTCAAAGGCCTGCTCGGGAATCGTGGTAAAGGCCGCGTTGTTGGGCCAGGTCACCGTGTGAAGTGTCTTGCTTCCAGTAAACGCATTCCAGCCCAGTTCCTCAACCGAATCGGGCAGTGCGATTTCCTTGATGCTGCTGCCGCCCAAACCGCCCACAGAGCGGATATGCGAATCGGGGGCAAACGTAATTGATGTGAGCGCAACGTTTCCCATGCCCTTAAGACTCACGACATTTTTGCCGTCGATGGTCGAGGGCACCTCCAACGTGGTAATGCCCGCGTCGCCATACTCGATAGAAATTTCGTTGGTGAGGCTATCGATCGAGAAGTAGTACTGCGCGGGAGTCTGCTCGCCGGCCACGTAGCCATCATCGTATTCGCCTTTTACGCCCGTAGCGCCCTTCGAGGTCATCCAGAGCCCAAGATCCTCATTCCAGGTTGCTTCGGCTTCGGCGGTCTCCTCCTGCTTCTGCTGCTCGGCGAGTTCCTTGCCCTCGACAAGATCAGTGGCGAGCGTACCCGCAGGTGTGCTCTCGGTCTGCCCGGCGCCCGTTAGGCCCGCCGCCGATGCAATCTCGGAGGGCGGGGGCGTAGGGGTATCACCGCTATCGAGCACTGTGGGGTCGGCGGCGCCGGCATCGGGCGCGGGGTCGGCGGAAGCAGAGTCTGACGTTTGGGCGTCAGCCGAATCGGCGGGAGCGGCGTCGGCTGCTTGGCCGTTATCCGTCTGCACAAAAGTGCCGTCGGTGTTGAGGGCCTCAGCAAACGCGCCCGCGGGAAACGAACCCGTCACCATCGCGAGGGTCACCGTGGCAACCGTCAGCCGTCGGCAAAGCGCTCGAGCAGTAGTCCACCTCATGGTCGTTCCTTTCCTGCAAACCAAAAGTCATCCAGCGTAATCGTTGTCCAAAAACAAAGCGAACGGTAGGTTCATATATACGAACCTACCGTTCTACCTGCGCAAACCACCACAAAGGGGACAGGCACCTTTACGGTGGTTCTGGACTCGGCCGGTCGGTTTGTCTCGATCTGTAACAGCTAGAGGTCAAATTCCCCGCTTGGTGTTACAGATCGAGACATTAGATTGGCGGCCATTCGGTTCATCTCAATCTGTAACATCTAGAGCCGTTTTGGGCAGTTTGGTGTTACAGATCGAGATTTTGCTGAAGCCGAGGATAGGCGCCGTCACCAAAACCTAGCGCTTGCGGCGCTTGGTCGCGGCGATGCCTGCGGCGGCAACGGTTGCGCCGGCGATGCCCAGGGCGGTGACCGTCATCGCGGTGGTGTCGCCCGTGGCGGCCAGGACGGCGGCGGACTTTTTGGCCGGCGTGGCTTTCTCAACCGTCTTGCTCACCGTGGTGGTCGTAGCCGGCTTGGCCGCGGGTTTGGTCTCGGGCTTCACTTCGGGCTTGGTCTCGGGCTTAACCTCAGGCTGCGGTGTCGGCTTGGGATCCGGCGTAGGTTGCGGATCGGGAGTCGGCGTGGCTTCAGGCGTAAAGGTCAGATCGGTGTTGAGCCACAGGGTGTAGATCCAGCCGCTGTCCTCATCGGATACGCTATCCGCGACCTGGTAGCCGCACTCCTGGCCGTTGATCATCAGCTTGGTGTCGGGCGTGAAGTAGAAGCCGCGCGCGGACTTGAGGTAGATGCCGTAGCGATAGGTCACGCCAGGCTTAAAGGCGTCGATGTGATTCGTAATGTTCTGATCCCAGAACTTCTGAGAGTTCACTTCGCTGCCATCGCTGCCCGTCCAGAACTCACACTGAGGAAGGGAGTTGGAGGCCGTCGGAACATTCGCCGTAAAGACCGGCTTGTCGCCCGCCTTAAAGATAGTCGTGGCGCCGTTGATCTCGATAACGTCGATTGCCCGCCATTCATCAATCGGCTGCTCGCACAGCATATTGTCAGTGTGTGGCGCGAAGACGCCGTTGGCGGTCTTGATGTGGTGCGCCCAATGACCGTTGACGTTCATTTCGCAGTCATCAGCCACGGTATTGTCGCCCTTGAGCCTCAGCTCAACGGAATACATGTAGAACTTGCCCTCTTCGAAGTGGTCGATCTTCTTCATGCCCGGCGTGTACATTGCGGGATCGGAATACCAGAAGGCAACGGGCTTGAGCTCCGCAGGGTCGCTGCCATCCATCTCTTCCCAGCACTCATAGGCGATCTCATACTTATCGGCATCGGCGGCAGGAATCGTCGCGGTCGCACGCGGCGCCTCGCCGGGCGCATAGTCGGTTTTCACATCGTTGACGTTTAGATTCTCAAGAGCTTCGTTTTCCGACGAAGCAGGCATCGTAATTGTTTTAATAGCAGGGACATACAGGAATTCTCCGCTTAGACTCGACTTTACGGTTTCCCCGTTTACGGTAACAACGGTTTCATCGCTGAAGGAATATCCGTCTTTTGGCTTCAGCATAAGAGAATACACGTACTCTTTCCCGCTTTTAAACTTTGTAATAGTCGGCAGGGAACCATGTGAGCCGTTATCGGAATACCAGGCAGCAACGGGTTCGTTGTTTTCAAATTCCTGCCAGCATTCATAAGCGATTTCGTATTTATCTGCATCGTAGTTAGGGACACCTGCCGTCGCCTGCGGACCAGTATCCAGCTGCCAATTGAAGTTCGTATTCTGAACATTGGCAAAGGAGATGGATTCCGATTCTGATTCCGCTGCCGGGATAACAAGGCACGCCCTCTCGTAGACATGGGTGCGGGTGTAGTAGTCATCCCGGATCTCGTTAATAGTGGGTTTCCCGGTCGCCTCGGTATCTCCTTTAAAGGCGTCGTCCGGATCACCGATGATGATATTCCCGGGCTCTGTACCCGTATACGTAAGCTTGGATCCATCATAGGTGGTCGTCATCTTGGACTTATTCTCCTTGTACTCCGTAAAGTACTTCTGCTCCTCCTTCTGTCTCTGAATCTTGCTGATATCCAGGGTAAGCGTTGTTTTATTGCTCGCACTGTCATACGCCGCATGGACGATCAAGTCCCCCAGGCCGATAAAAGTCAAAGCGCTACCATCGAGAGCAGACTGGTCTCCATCTACAAGGGCAATCCCCTTCACATACTCAATCGTTTCTTCTTTCTTGATGTCGGTGTAATTGTTCCGCACCGTAATATTGACCCTAACGCCGCTGCCGCCAACAACATCGGTCACACCGCAGGGCATGATGGCGTCATTCGCCGGCGTGGCGGCGTTGTCGCTGGGAGTATTTTGTTCAGCGGGTGCCGCATCGTTGGATTCATCGGTGGCGCCAGTCGGGGCCGTCTGCTGAGGCTCAGCGGTGGCTTGCGCCGCCGGAGCAGCATCGGCTGCAGGCACGGTCGAAGCGGCTGGTGCGGTCGTTGCGGCCGTATCCTCCGCAACCGTCGGCGTCACCGGAGCCGCGGCAACTTCATCCGTCCCAGCGGCGGGATCGGCGCATTCCGTCGCCAGCGCCACGCTCGGCAGCAGCAGCTGGCCGACCATAAGCGCACACGCGCCGGCGCAAGCTATTTTGGCACCCACACAACACCGGGTACCGTGAACCAGCGAGCAGGTGCGCTCACGCTGAGTTTGCTTATCAAAGTGGCTTCCGCACATAACGCCCTCCTTGGTCGTAGGGACACCACCACAAAGGTGCCTGTCCCCTTTGTGGTGGTCCTGTACCACCAAGATGTGTCAAATGACTCCGTATGCCTAGGTTCGTAGATGTGAACATAGGCCTCTACCTGCGGTTTAATTCAATATGATTTCACCATCGCCACACTCGTCCCGGGAACGCTACAATCGAGGACACGATCATTCGTCCACCCAAAGGACTGTCCTTGAACCTGAGCAAGCCTAAAATTAACGCGCTTTTGGCACTCGCGCTCTTTACCTTCGTCTTCCTTGCCGCCGAGTTTCGCTTCGATATCAATATCGGGCTACTCGCCGGCGCCGAGCGCGTTGTGCTCGCACAGGGCCTTATCCTTGGCGCCAGCGTGATCGGCTTTATCGGATACGCTCCGTTGCTTGATCATGCGCAGCGCAAAGGCCAGCCTCAGGCAGTTGTCAGTGCCGCCGTCCCTATCGCCATCTTGGGGCTGATTCAGATCCAGTCCCCCACGGCCCCGCTTGCCCTCGAGATTCTGGGCTGCCTCGCATTCCTCGGACTCGGCCTGTTAGGCGCCGCAGCGCACCACGCCTTTTCGTTGGCATTCCAAGATGATCCCAAGCTCGCCACCGGTGCGGGAGCGGCCTATGCCGCGGGCATCCTGATGCAGTTCGCCGTCAACCTGCTCAATTGCGGTGGCATCGTCGAGCTCATCGTCCTTGGCGCAGCGACTATCGCCATCTCCGCCCTCAGCGTCGTTCCCCAAAAGGCCGCCGAGAGCTCCAACTCCGCCATCAATCCCTTTATTGAGCCCTCTCATGCCCTCGCCAAACAGTCATGCTGGAGCATCGCGCTCGTCATGATTCTTGCCTGCTTGTTCTCGACCCTCGACAACGTGGTCACACTCTCCAACGCCCACGGCACCATTGCCGTGCAAACCTGGCCGCGCCTCTTTTTGGCGGCAAGCGGCCTTGCCGCCGGTCTTATCTTTGACCTTGCCGAGCGCCGCTACATGGGACTTGTCATGCTCGGCATCGCCGTGCTCTCGACCATTTCCATCCTAGCCGTGGAGGCCGGCGCCGATCCCAACCTGGGCCTTGTCGTCTTTTATCTGAGTTCGGGCTTTTTTGTCACGTTCTTTACCGCCACCTTTACACAGCTGGCACCGCGCATGCATGCGCCCGCCCTCTGGGCCGGCATGGGACGCGCCGCCAACAATGTATGCGCATTCACTACATCGGGCCTCTCGCTGGCGCTCGTAACCTCGGACAACGTTGCCCTCATTATGATCGGCGCGCTCGTTTTGCTCGTCGCCGCCTGCGCGGCATTCGTGGCAGCCGGCCTGTTTCGCCTGCCCCAAACCGAGCAGGAGCGCGAGCGCGAGCAACTGGCAAAAGAAGCACTCACCGCCCCCACCATCGAAGAGCAACGCCAGGCCTTCATCGCCGACCACGCTCTCACCCCGCGCGAAGTCGACGTGCTCATAGCCGTGACCCAGGATGAACGCCCGCTCAAGCAGGTCGCCGAGGAACTCGGCATCTCGATGCGCATGGTACAGCGCCACCTGAGCTCTATCT
>DBFOIV010000222.1:0-4144 GCA_048489175.1 Collinsella sp.
GTTGTTGCTACAGTAGCGGGGCGTGCCGGGGGTCCGGTGCGCCCCGTTTTTATTTGACCATGAGGCGGCACGCAGCCATACGCGTGCGGACACCACGCCCAGATTGAGTGTGAGGATGTTCCATGGCCCAATACGCTGCCAGCGAAATCGAAAACTTGCCCGATAGCCCTGTGGCCCGTGAGGATTTGGGCGCGGGCGGTATTCCCCGGGGCGCCGGCGCACGCTCTCCGCTGTTCTGGAAGGTTCTGCTACTTTCGGTGGCAGTCGTCTGGGGCTACTCCTTTACGACCATGAAGGACGCGCTCGACACCATTCCGGTGTTTGAACTGCTCTACGTGCGCTTTCTGCCTGCGGCGTTGGTCATGTTTGTCATCTTCCACAAGCGCATTATCGCGCACCTCAATACCCGCAACCTTATCGTCGGACTTGGAATGGGCACACTAATGTGGGCTGCCTACGTCCTGCAGACAGTCGGCCTGGCGCACACCACGGCGGGCAAGAATGCTTTTTTGACGGGCACGTATTGCATCCTCGTGCCATTCGCGAGCTATTTTCTGAGCGGCGAAAAACTCACCCGCTATAACCTGGGCGCGGCACTGCTGTGCTTGGCGGGCATTGGCTTGGTGGCCCTCGATAGCGTTGAATTCAACATCGGTGACGTCATTACGCTGGCGGGCGCGGTCTTCTTCGCCGTCCAGATGGCGGTGACCGCCAAGTACGGTCGCAAAATGGACATCAACGTCATCACGTTTTGGATGTTTGTGGGCAACGGCGTGCTGAGCCTGATCTCGTCGCTGTTATTCGAGACCCAAGCGCCGCTGTCCGTGTGGACGCCGAGCTTTATCGGTGTGATGGCGTTTCTATCGGTGGGCTGTACGTGCGTGGCCCTGCTCATCCAAAACGTCGGCCTGGCGCATGTCCCGGCCTCGACGGGCTCGCTGCTCCTTTCGATGGAATCGCCTTCGGGTGTGCTGTTCTCGGTGCTGCTGATGGGGGAGGCGCTCACTTCGCGTCTGCTCGCCGGCTTCGCGCTCATCTTCCTGTCGATTATCTTGAGCGAGACGCATTTCGACTTCTTGCGCCAAAAGCCGCGCCCGTAATTGTAAACAACTTGTTGCGCCGCCTCCCGGGGCGGCATTTTTTATGCATCGCCCTTAAAGTTGTACCTTGCACTTTACGCTATCAAAGTGCTTGCTGCAAAAACGTTACTGGAGGGCATCTATGGCACCAGCACTGTCCGATTTTCAACCGCAACCAGCGCCTCAAGCTACCACAGCGGCGCAGACCGCTATAGGTGACGGTCTTGTCGCAGAAGCTCAGGCTTTTGCAGACGAGCTCGCTGCGTGGCGACACGATCTACACCAGATGCCCGAGCTCGGTAACAATCTTCCGCAGACGTCTGCCTATATCCAGGCACGTCTGGACGAGATGGACATCCCCCATACCACGCTCGTTGATGGTTCCTGCGTTGTGGGCCTTGTCGGCGCCGGTGCCGCCGCGGCCCAGGGCAATGGAGTCTGCGCGGACGAACAGGCCGGTACGGTTATTATGCTCCGCGGCGACATGGATGCCCTGCCCGTTGCCGAGGAATCCGGCGAGCCCTTTGCATCCACCAATGGCTGCATGCATGCTTGCGGTCACGATATGCACGCGACGGCGCTGCTTGGTGCGGCTCGTATGCTCAAGGCCCGCGAGGCCGAGCTTGTCGACGCCAATGCTACCGTCAAACTGCTGTTCCAGCCGGGTGAGGAGACCTTTGAGGGGGCACGCGCTGCCATCGCCGACGGTCTGCTGCAGAACCCACGCCCCCAGGCCGCCTTTGCCATGCATGTCAATAGCCAGTCGCCGCTTGGTCTGGTACTCTACGGCAGCCCGGCGCTCTCGGGCGTGTACGGTTTTCGCATCACGCTTCAGGGCAAGGGCGGCCATGGCTCGAGCCCCGAGATCTGCATCGACCCCATCACGGCCGGCGTCCATGTGCATCTGGCGCTTCAGGAGCTCATCTCCCGCGAGGTGCCGGCGGCCAAGGAGGTTGCGCTTACCGTTGGCAAGTTCGCCGGCGGTCAGGCCGCAAATGTCATCCCCGACACTTGTGTGCTCGAAGGTACGCTGCGCGGATTCGACGTCGAGCTCATGGAGCACCTCAAGACCCGCATCGCGGAGGTCGTCAACGGCGTTGCCACGACCTATCGTACGCCGGCCACCATCGAGACGCTCTCGGATGTTCCCCCGCTCGTGCTCGATGACGACATGACCCAGGCTTCGCTTGGCTATGTGGGTGCGACGCTGCCCAAGGCCGCCTTCCTGCCGCTGTTCCACGCCATGGCGAGCGAGGACTTCGCGTTGATCTCGAGTGAGATCCCGAGTGCGTACTTTACCGTGGGCGCTGCCGTGACTGATACGGACGAGCATTTTGCTCAGCATCATCCCAAGGCACGTTTTAGCGATGCCGAGCTGCCGCTCGGCGCCGCGGCTTACGCGGCGGTCGCTCTGGGCTATATCGCCGACCACCGGTAGCACCCAATCTTGCTACTCGTTTGTTTAAAAAGGAGCAGTATGTCCCAGCAGCGTAAGTTCTTCCCCGGTTGGCTCGTCGCGGCTTCCGGCTTTGTCATCATGGCCACGTGCTACACGATTTTCGTTAACTGCATGAGCCTGTTTCAGCCGCTCGTCGTCAGCGACCTGGGCATCACGCTTGCGCAGTACAACATCTCCAACGCCATCTCCACCGTGGTGAGTGTCGTGGGTTCGCTCGTTATCGGTCATGTTGCCGATAAGGTGAGTGGCCGCGTATTGGGCTCGCTCACCGTTATCGCTACCTCGGCGGTGCTCGCGGGCATGAGCTTTGTGGGTGAGCTTTGGCAGGTCTATGTGCTCTTTGCCGTCTCGGGCTCTTTTGCGAGCACCTGGATTGTCTGCTTGGTGTGCTCGGTGGCTATGTTGGTGTTTCTGCTGGCGTCTGAGCCCATCGCCGCCAAGCTGCGTGCAAGCGTGGCGGGGGAGTAGGCGTTCGTCGCTCTTTTCTGTTTGCCCCGTTCTGTTTGTGGCCGCCCTGGAAGCCGAATGGATGCTCGTACCATCATTCGGTTTCCAAGGCGGTCACGGGCCTACGAAATGATCCGTTTTCCTCCGTCCCCAAGGG
This sequence comes from Collinsella sp., assembly GCA_048489175.1. GTDB lineage: Bacteria > Actinomycetota > Coriobacteriia > Coriobacteriales > Coriobacteriaceae > Collinsella. The sequence continues at coordinate 3,143 of DBFOIV010000222.1, forward strand.
ATCACGTGATCCGAAGGGGACGGAGGAAAACGGGTCACAAACAGCGGCGGCGCATCTGGCCGAACGAGTCCCCATACCCTCGTTCGGTCAGACGCGCCGCCGCGTTGCTGCTTTGTGCCGTATAATGTCCACTATCTATGACGCGATACAAAAGAAAGGTGTTTGCCCATGCAGGCACAGAAGGCGGAGGGAACCCGCGACCTTATCGGCGCCGAGATGCGCGCCTGGCAAAAGATGCAGCAGATTGCGGCCAGCGTATTCGAGCCGTTTGGCTTTAAGCCCATCGAGACGCCCGCGATCGAGCAGGTGGACGTGTTTGTCCACGGCATCGGCCAGTCGACCGACGTCGTGCGCAAGGAGATGTTCCGCGTGTTTAGCGGCGCCAACCTGGAGCGCGTCTTTACCGAAGGCACCGATACCAAGCTCAAGCCTAAGCAGCGTCTGGCCCTTCGTCCCGAGGGCACGGCCGGTGTGGTGCGCGCCGTCGTGGAGAACAACCTGGTGCCCCAGGGCTCCACGCCGTTTAAGGCTTACTACGCCGAGGCCATGTTCCGCGGCGAGCGTCCCCAGAAGGGCCGCCTGCGCCAGTTCCATCAGGTGGGCATCGAGTGGCTCGGCGCTCCCGATCCGGCGGCAGACGCCGAGTGCATCATTATGCTCATGGAGTTCTACAAGCGCCTGGGCTTCGATCTTTCCAAGCTCCGTCTGCTCATTAACTCGATGGGCGATCCCCAGTGCCGTCCGGCCTATCGCGAGCAGGTCAAGCAGTTCATTCTCGACCACGCCGACGAGATGTGCGACGAGTGCCGCGAGCGCGCCGAGCTTAACCCGCTGCGCGCCTTCGACTGCAAGAACGACCATTGCCGCGAGATCATGGCCGAGGCTCCGCTGATGGGTGACAACCTGTGCGACGAGTGCCGCGAGCACTACGAGCAGGTCAAGCGCTATCTGGATGCCGCCGGTATCGAGTATGTCGAGGATCCCACCTTGGTGCGCGGCCTG
>DBFOIV010000223.1:0-17131 GCA_048489175.1 Collinsella sp.
CACCGGCGCCAACGGCTACGTTGGCAACTGGCCCGGCGTCACGGTTGAGAAAAAGGAAGCCAAGCTCCTAAGCGACAAGAACGTTACCATCACGGACCTCCCTGGCATCTACTCGCTTTCCCCCTACAGCCCCGAGGAGCAGTGCTCGCGCGATTACCTCATGAGTGGCGAGCCCGATGTCGTCGTCCAGGTTGTCGATGCCACCAACCTCGAGCGCAACCTGTACCTGGCGCTTCAGGTTATCGAGACCGGCCTGCCCGTGGTCGTTGCCCTCAACATGGCCGACTTGGTCGAGAAGAACGGCGATAAGATCGACACGGACAAGCTCTCTAAGAAGCTCGGTTGCCCGGTCATGATGATCTCGGCTCTTAAGAACAAGGGTATCAAGGAGTTGTTCGAGCAGGTTAAGAAGTCTGCTGCTTCCAAGGGCCAGGTGCCGGAGCACAAGTTCGACTCCTCCATCGAGGACGTCCTGACGCACATCGAGAACAACCTGCCAGCCAGCGTTCCTGCTAACAAGCGTCGCTACTACGCTGTCAAGCTGTTCGAGCGCGACGCGGACGCCTGCAAGCTCATCAACCTCACCAAGGAGAAGGCCGCTCGCGTGGAGGAGCTGGTCGCCCAGTGCGAGCAGGACTGCGACGACGACGCCGAGTCCATCATCACCGGCGAGCGTTACGGCGTGATTGCCCACATCATTGACGAGTGCCTCACCAAGGCTCCGGCAAAGATGAGCACCTCCGAGAAGATCGACCGCGTGGTTACCAACCGTATCCTGGGCCTGCCGATCTTTGTGGTCATCATGTTCTGCGTGTACTACATCGCCGTTTCTACCTTGGGCGGCACGGTGACCGACTTCACCAACGACCAGCTCTTTGGTACCGACGGTTGGTATGTGCTCGGCCAGGGTCGCGACGCCTACGACGCAGCTGTCGAGGCCGCGGGCGATGCTGCCGATTCGGTTGATCCGGCGGAGTATGGCCCGTATGTTCCGGGTATTACCACCATGGTCCACGACGCCCTTGTGGCGGGCGGCACCGAGGACGGTGGCCTGGTCGATTCGCTGGTCTGCGACGGCATCGTCGGCGGCCTGGGCGCCATCTTCGGCTTTGTGCCGCAGATGTTCCTGCTGTTCGTCATGCTGTCCTTCCTGGAGGACTGCGGCTACATGGCCCGCGTCGCCTTCATCATGGACCGCGTGTTCCGCCGCTTTGGCCTGTCCGGTAAGTCCTTCATTCCTATGCTCGTGTCCTCGGGCTGCGGCGTCCCCGGCGTCATGGCTACCAAGACCATCGAGAACGAGAAGGACCGCCGCATGACGGTCATGACCACCACGTTCATTCCCTGTGGCGCCAAGCTGCCGATCATCGCCCTGCTCATGGGTTCCATCATCGGCGATTCTTCCACCACCGCCGCGTGGATCAGCCCGCTCTTCTACTTCCTAGGTGTCTTTGCCGTCATTGCTTCGGGCCTCATGCTCAAGAAGACCAAGCTCTTCGCCGGTCGCCCGACGCCGTTTGTTATGGAGCTTCCTGCCTACCACTTCCCGGCGATTCGCTCTTGGGCGTTGCATGTGTGGGAGCGCTGCTGGGCCTTTATCAAGAAGGCCGGCACGGTCATCTTCGCGTCCACTGTCGTGGTTTGGTTCCTGTCCAACTTTGGTAGCTACAACGGTTCCTTTGGCTTCCTGCCTGCGATGGACGGCATCCCCGAGGAGTTCATGGACTACTCCGTGCTTGCCATGCTGGGCAACCTGGTCGCCTGGATCTTCGCCCCGCTCGGCTTTAGCACCTGGCAGGCAACCGCGCTGACCGTCTCGGGCCTTGTGGCTAAGGAGAACGTCGTCGCAACCGCCGGTTCGCTGCTGTCCGTCGCCGACGCCGGCGAGACTGACCCGAGCCTGTGGACCGCGTTCGCCGGCATGTTCCCGACCATGGGCGCTTGCGTTGCCTTTGGCGCTTTCAATCTGCTGTGCGCTCCGTGCTTTGCCGCCATAGGTACTATTCGCAACCAGATGGATTCCGGCAAGTGGACTGCGATTGCCATCGGCTATGAGTGCGCCTTTGCTTGGGTAATCGGCCTGTTCATCAACCAGTTCTACAACCTGTTTGTGTTGGGACAGTTTGGTATCTGGACGATTGTGGCCATCGTGCTGCTGGTTGCGATGCTCTTCCAGATCTTCCGTCCCATGCCCAAGCATGCATGGACCGACGAGGACGAGACCAACGCTGCCTCCGCCGCAGTTTCCGCTTAAGTCCGAATAAGGATTAACCCCTTTCCACGAGCCCGGGTGTCCCAGCGACACTCGGGCTTTTTGGTGGGGGAGATGTGACGTTTCCGCAGATAAAACCGACCAAAATAAACCTGTCCCTTTTTGGTAGGTGGAGAATGGGGTAAAGTAAGTGGTGGTTAACTAGAGGAGGCTTGCTATGGCACCTATCGATATTGTTGTACTGGCTGTTATCGGTATTGCGTTTGTCGCGGTATGCGTGCGCATCTACCGCAAGGGCACTTGCGCCGACTGCGCTCAGGGTGGCGTTTGCACGGGGCATTGCTCCAATAAAAAGACCTGTGCCGCACTTAAGGGCGTGGACAAAATCGCCGAAGACTTGGGTCGCGGTATTAAATAAGGCCTAGGCATCCAAGTGCCCCGCGGGCATCCGTTCGCGGGGCACTTTGCACATTTGGGCGCGAGTGCGGCGAGTTGAAGAGTGATTTTGGGGTATCGTTACCTGTACTGTTAATTGGCAACTTATCTATAACGGAGTAACCCCATGAGCGCTCGCGTAACCATGAAGGACATAGCCGCCGAGCTTGGCGTTTCCATCAATACCGTGCACAAGGCCCTGACGGGAAAAGCCGGCGTGAGCGAATCCGTGCGCTCCAAGGTGAATGCTAAGGCCGAGGCCATGGGATACCATCGCAATACGAGTGCCTCGAGCCTGCGCCGCAAGGATATCAACCTGGTGTTTTGCCTGCCCCGCGCATCGCGCGAGGGAGCGTACTTTTTCCGTTACCTGTGGGAAGGCTGCAACCGCTTTGAGCAGGAGGTGGTCGACCAGGGCATTACGGTTGAGCGCGTTGAATTTGGCGTGGGCGGCTACGCCGATGCGCTCGAGCAGATTGATGAGCGCCTGCAGGTAGGCGAGAAGATTGATGGTCTGCTTGCCTATGTTCCGGGCGATGACCGCGCAACCGAGCTCCTGAGACAGATTGCCGAGGCAGGCGTGACAATCGAGCTCGTCGACGGCGACCGCCCGCACCTCGATCGCTTGGGTGCGAGCTTGGCCGACTATTCGACGGCAGGCAGCCTTATGGCTGAGCAGGCGGCAAATCTGGCCCACGCTTCTGGGGCTGACGCCCGCGTGCTCCTGTTGGCGGGCGACCCCTATACCGATTCACACTATCTGACCGCCCGCGCCTTTCACAATTACCTGCGCGAACACGATATTCCATGGCAAGTTGAGGACCTTGCCGGCGCCCATGCGCAAGTCAAACAGCTCGAGCGCGAGCTTGAGCAGCGCTTGAGTGCGCCTGATGCTCCCGAGCTCATCTGTAGCGTTTTTGCCGTTGGTTCCGAGGTAGTCGCCAACGCGCTTGTTTCGAGCGGCAAGGCCGGCAAGGTCATGGTAATCGGCAACGACCTGTTCCCCGAGAGCGCCTTGGCCTTGCGCCGTGGCATCTTTACCAATATTGTCTATAAAGACCCGGTGAGCTTGGCCTACCGCGGCGCTAAGACTTTGGGCGAGTATTTGCTGTGGGGTAAAACTCCGGCGGAGCCCGTGCAGAAGGGTGCTGTGGAGATGGTGTTTGCCAGTAACGTTGACCGTTACTGCAAGCTTGCGGGAATTTAGCCGTTTGGTCAGGTACCCCCTCTTGCGACGTGCATTTTTTGGAGTATTCAGCAATGGCGTGTCCCGAAAGAGGCTAGAACGACTGTTTTAAGTGCCGTCGATGGCGTAATTCGCCATCGACGGCACTTATTTATGCCGATTGGGCGCAATATGCGCATCAAATAGGGCTTCGAAGACGGTGCGCGGTGCGCTTCGATGTTGAATACTCCCAAAAATGCACGGCGGAACATGACCCATCTGGCCAAAAGCGCTCAAGTTCGGTATTCGGGGACGCCTGCCAATTCGCAATACATACAAGTCACGGCTCCAGTAACCGTTGAACGGGCAAAATCGACCGTTCACCCCATGGTGGTTAGGTGAACGTTCACCTTTTAAGTCGCAATGAACTAGTATAGTGAACGTTCACCTAGAGGATAACGAGCGCATCGTGCGCCCGCTCCGCCAACAAAGGGGTTGTTTGATGAAAAACTTCATGGACGATCAGGATTTCCTGCTGAGCACCAAGACCGGCGAGGAGCTGTTCCACAACTTTGCCGAGGGTATGCCCATCGTCGACTACCACTGCCACATTTCTCCCAAGGAGATCTGGGACGACAAGCGTTTTGAGAACATCACCGAGGTTTGGCTGGGCGGCGACCACTACAAGTGGCGTCTGATGCGTGCAAACGGCGTTGACGAGCGCTTCATTACCGGCGATGCCCCTGCTCGCGAGAAGTTCCAGAAGTGGGCCGAGACCCTGGGCCGCTGTGTGGGCAACCCCGTCTTTGAGTGGAGCCACCTGGAGCTTAAGCGTTACTTTGGCTACGAGGGCGTCCTGAACGGCAAAACCGCTCAGGAGGTCTGGGACCTTGCCAACGCCAAGCTCGCTGAGGCCAGCTTTACCTGCCGTAACCTGATCAAGCAGTCCAACGTCCGCATGATCTGCACTACCGACGACCCCGCCGACAGCTTTGAGTGGCACAAGAAGATTGCCGCCGACGACAGTTTTGACGTCCAGGTCGTTCCCGCCATGCGCCCCGATGCCGCCCTGCGCATCGAGCGTGGCCAGGAGTTCGCCGACTACTGCAAGCACCTTTCCGAGGTTGCCGGCGTTGAGGTCAGCGACTTCGAGGGCATGAAGGCCGCCATCTCCAAGCGCTACGATGTCGCCCACGAGCTGGGCTGCCGCGCTTCCGACCACGCGCTCGACTACGTTATGTACGCCCCGGCTACCGCCGAGGAAATTGAGACTATCTTTGCCAAGGGCCTTGCCGCCGAGCCGCTTACCGAGGACGAGGTCCTCAAGTACAAGACGGCCTTCATGCAGTTTGTCGCCGGCGAGTATGTGCGCCTTGGCTGGGCCATGCAGCTGCACTTTGGTTGCAAGCGCGACAACAACCGTGCCATGTTTGCCAAGCTCGGTCCCGATACCGGCTACGACTGCATCTCCAATTACACGCCGTCCGACCAGCTCGCTGATTTCCTCAACTCCATTCAGGAGACTTGCGGTCTGCCCAAGACCATCCTGTACAGCCTGAACCCCATCGACAACACCATGATCGATACCGTCATGGGCTGTTTCCAGGAGGCCCCGACCGCCGGCAAGATCCAGAACGGTTCCGCCTGGTGGTTCAACGACAACGAAGTCGGCATGCGCGAGCAGCTCACCGCCCTTGCCAACGAGGGCGTTCTGGGCAACTTCGTCGGCATGCTCACCGACTCCCGTTCCTTCCTGTCCTATCCGCGCCACGAGTACTTCCGTCGCGTGCTGTGCAGCGTGATCGGCGAGTGGGTCGAGCAGGGCAAGTACCCGGCCGACATGAAGCTGCTGGGCACCATCGTGCGCGACATCAGCTACAACAACTCCGTTCGCTACTTTGGCTTTGACCTGGACACCGTCGAGGCCTAAATCCAAACCTGGTTCCGGGAGCGCCGTCGCCACACGCGGCGCCCCCGTTTTGCTTACACGCTAACGGCTATCTAAGGAGACACATAGATGGAGAACATCAGCTACGATACGCTCGAGAAGATCGGCTACGAGGGCTACCTGCTGCCCAAGGACGCGCCGGAGAAGGTCCTGCAGTTTGGCGAGGGCAACTTCCTACGCGCTTTCGTTGACCGCTTCTTTGACATGGGTAACGAGGCGACCGGCTGGAATGGCAAGATCGTCATGGTCCAGCCCATCAGCGGCGCCTTTGGCTTTGCCGACGGTATCAATGCCCAGGACGACCTGTATACCGTGCTGGTGCGCGGCAAGGAGGACGGCAACACGGTCGACGAGTCCCGCGTGATTAGCGCTTGCAGCCGCTGCATCAACCCGTACCGCGAGGACGACTACCGCGCCATGATGGAGGTCGCCGTCTCTGACGACCTGGAGATTATCGTCTCCAACACCACCGAGGCCGGTATCGCCTACGACCCGTCCTGCAAGGCCGACGACATGCCGCCCGCGAGTTTCCCCGCCAAGCTTGCTCAGGTCCTTCACGCCCGCTGGGCCGCCGGCAAGCCGGGCGTCATTGTGCTCGCCTGCGAGCTCATCGATCACAACGGCGAGGAGCTGCTGCGCATCATGAACCAGTACGTGAGCGACTGGGGCTGGGAGGACGAGTTTGCGCAGTGGATGGCCAACGACTGCACCGTCTGCACCACGCTCGTCGACACTATCGTCCCCGGCCGCATCCGCGACCCCAAGGAGGCCGCTGCCGTGGCCGAGCGCCTGGGCTACGAGGATCCCTTCCTGGCCGTGCGCGAGCCCTTCCAGATGTGGGGCATCCAGGGCGATGAGTCGCTTGCCGAGAAGCTCCCCTTCGTGAAGGCCGGCCTGCCGGGCGTCTTTGTGACCCCCGATGTCACCCCGTACAAGAAGCGCAAGGTCCGCATCCTCAACGGCGCCCACACTGCCTTTGTTCCGGGCTCCTGGGTTGCCGGCTTTGACATCGTGCGCGATTGCATGCACGACGAGACCGTCCGCGGCTTCATGAACACCATGCTCTACCACGAGGTCATCCCGACGCTTGCCGCCGATTTGGATGTCGAAGACTGCAAGGCCTTTGCCGCCGCCGTCGAGAACCGATTCGACAACCCGTTTATCGACCACGCGCTGCTCTCCATTTGCCTCAACTCCACGGCCAAGTGGCGCGCTCGCGACCTGCCCACGCTCAAGGACTATGTTGCCGAGACCGGCAGCCTGCCCAAGTGCCTGGCCACGAGCCTAGCTACGCTCATCGCCTTCTACACGCAGGAGCTTGTGTCCCGCGAGGGCGATGGCCTGCACCTGCGCCGTGCCGACGGCACCGAGTACACCGCTCAGGACGACGCCTTCGTGCTCGACTTCTACGCCGCCCACGCCGGTGCAGACGATGCCGAGCTGGTGCACGACGTGCTCACCAATGAGCAGATGTGGGGCGAGGACCTTACGCAGATCGCCGGCCTTGAGGAATTTGTCGTCAACGCGCTCACCGTCGTGCGCGCCGAGGGCGTCAAGCAGGCCTTCGCCAACGCCCAGGCGTAAATTCCCGATGCGGGCGCCAGACGGCTTGCCCGCGCCTCGACTTCTGCTCAACCTGTAGGGTTAGGACCATTTGTAATGAACACTATCCAGATCAATCCGGCCGATAACGTGATCGTCGCGCTGTCGCCGCTTGCCAAGGGCGCCGCCGTCGCGGTTCCCGGGGTGGGCGAGGTCGTTGCCGCGGAGGATATTCCGCAGGGCCACAAGATGGCCGTGCGTGCCATTGCGGCGGGGGAGGACGTCGTCAAGTACGGTCTTCCTATCGGCCACGTGACGGGCGACATCCAGCCCGGTCAGTGGCTTCATACGCATAACGTCAAGACCAACCTTTCGGGCGAGGTCGAGTACGTTTACAATCCGACGCATCCGGTCGTTGAGCCGGTTGAGCCCGAGACCTTTATGGGCTTCCGTCGTGCCGACGGCCGCGCCGCCACGCGCAACGAGCTGTGGATCATCCCCACGGTCGGCTGCGTCAACGAGGTCGCACGTGCCATGTGCGAGCAGGCACAGGATCTGGTCGAGGGTTCGCTGGAGGGCGTTTACTATTTCCCGCATCCCTTTGGCTGCTCCCAGACCGGCGCCGACCACGCTCAGACACGCCGTCTGCTGGTGGCGCTCTCGCGTCACGCAAACGCTGCGGGTGTGCTGTTCCTGTCCCTTGGTTGCGAAAACTGCACGCACCAGCAGGTGCTCGACGAGCTCGGTGACTTCGATCACGAGCGCGTTCGCTTCCTCACCTGCCAGGATGTAGCCGACGAGCAGGTCGAGGGCCACAAGATTCTGTCTGAGCTGGCCGACCTGGCCAAGCAGGCCAAGCGTGAGCCCATTCCCGCCTCCGAGCTGGTCATTGGCCTTAAGTGCGGTGGATCTGACGGTCTTTCGGGCATTACCGCCAACCCCACGATCGGTCGCGTGAGCGATATGGTCGTAGCCCGCGGTGGCACATCGGTGCTCACCGAGGTGCCCGAGATGTTTGGCGCGGAGAGCATTCTGCTCGATCGTTGCGAGAGCCAAGACGTCTTTAACGCGGCGGCCGACATGCTCAACGGCTTTAAGGACTACTTTATCAGCCACGGCGAGGTCGTCTATGAGAACCCGAGCCCCGGCAACAAGGACGGCGGCATTACCACGCTCGAGGACAAGAGCTGCGGCTGCGTGCAAAAGGGCGGATCTGCCCCCATCGTCGACGTGCTGCCGTACGCCGGTCAGGCTACCAAGCATGGTCTGAACATGTTGTGCGGTCCGGGCAACGACATGGTATCCACCACGGCCCTGACGGCTGCCGGCTGCCACGTGATCCTGTTCTCGACCGGCCGCGGCACGCCGTTTGGTGCGCCGGCGCCTACGCTCAAGGTGTTCACCAACCAGCGTCTGTGCGACCACAAGGCCAACTGGATGGACTTTAACGCCGGTGTGGTCGCCACCGGCGAGCGCACGCTCGACGAGGCTGCCCATGACCTGTACCAGCTGGTGCTGGACACGGCGAGCGGCAAGCTTACCAGCGCCGAGCGTCGCGGCTGTCACGAGATCAGCATCTGGAAGGACGGCGTCTGCCTGTAGCGATGACACGTTGAGCGCGTGATCGGGCAAGCTGTTGCAAAGACCGGACGACCCCGCTGAGGACATTCTCGGCGGGGTCGTTTTTTCGTTTCTCGTTGCGTTGTCGTGCACGGCTTTTTTGGGGAAGGGTGCCCGGCACCTCCCTCATCTCCAGAGAACAATGAACGTTCACCTAGTGGTTGCGTGGTGCTGAATCGACTTAATAATCAAAAATGCAGGGATATTTTCATTTTCAGGTCCGTTCAACGGCAAAAAACGACCGTTCAAGGATAATATACAAGTGAACGTTCACCTATTATAAGCAAATCGCGCATAATCTAGCTAAACGTTCACCCTGAACGGCATGCAGACAGACGTCGGTATGGACTCCAATGTCTTGTTCCAAGACAATCGAGAAAAGAGAGGGAGCTCGATGACTAACAAGATCGGTAAAAAGCGCAAGATCACATTCTGGACGCGCTTGGGCTTTGGTATGGGCGGCATGCTCAACTCTGGTGCCCTGACCTTTACGCACAGCTACATGGTGCTGTTCCTGTCCACGGAGTGCGGTCTGTCCGCAGGCGAGGCTGCGTTGATCAGCTCGTTCGCCATCTATCTCAACGCCATTCTGTGCCCGCTCATGGGCTTTGTGGCCGATAACTTTTACGCTACCAAGATCGGCCGTATCTTTGGCCGCCGCCGTTTCTGGATCTTGCTGGCAATCCCGATGATGGTCGCCGAGCCGCTCATCTTTGTGGCTACGCCGTTTGGTTTCCCGTACTACTTTGTGCTGTACCTGATCTACAACGTCGCGTATACGTTCTGCACTGCCAACCTGTCGCCGCTTACCATCGAGATGACCGACGACTTCAAGGAGCGTACGTACCTCACCGGCTACAAGCACCTCTTTGGTAACGCCGCCGGCTTCCTGATGGCAGCACTCGTCGGCTTTGGCTTTGGCACCTTCGGCGAGACCAACCCGTTCAGCTACTTCATCATCGCTACGGTCAACGCTTCGGTCATGGCAATCTCGCTGCTGTGCGTGTACCTGTCCACGTGGGAGCACACCCCCGAGGAGGTGGCTCAGGAGAAGATCGAGAGCGTCGGCGAGGGTATCAAGAAGTTCTTCATCGACGTTGTCTCTACCTTCCGCAATAAGTCCTTCCGCAAGGTCCTGTATGCACAGGTCTCCACGAAGCTCGCTGCTGCCTGCTGGTCTGCCTGCCTGTCCTTCTTCATCGTCTACTGCCTGCAGATTCCTAAGTCCTATGAGTCCGTGATGGAGATGCCCGGCAAGGTCGTCGCTATCGTCTGCACCGCCATCTGGGTTGCCCTCATGGCCAAGAAGGGCTTCCACAAGTCTTGGTACCTGGCCAACGTCGGTTGCGCTGCGTGCATCATCGCCTACAACTACTTCGCCTTTGGTCAGATTAACGGCACCTCCACGGTCGCCATCGCCATGATTGCCTACCCCATCATCTTCGCCATCTGGAAGTTCTTCTACGTTGGTTTCCAGTACCTGCCCGATGTTCTGCTCAACTACATCCCCGATGTCGATGAGCTCATCACCCTGCGTCGTCGCGAGGGCATCTACAGCTCCGCTCAGCAGCTCTGCCAGCAGATCGCCCAGGCTATCGCCGTCAACGCATGGGCTATCGTCCTTGCTGCCTCCGGCTTCATTCAGACCGCCGGCAACAGCGACGCCGTAACCCAGCCCGCCACCGTGCCTCTGTACATCTGCGGCTACATGCTCATCGGCTGCGCCGGCTTCTTCCTGCTCGCGGCTGTCCTTGCCCGCGGCATCAAGATCGACAAGGAGCAGTGCGACATCCTTTGCGACGAGATCCGCCGTGTCAAGGAGGGTGGCAAGATGGCCGACGTCCAGCCCGAGGTCAAGGCTCTTTGCGAGGAGCTCTCCGGCTTCAAGTACGAGGACTGCTTCGCTCACAACAACGTTGGCTTCCAGGACGGCAGCGTAATCCCCGCCGAGTAGGGCAGGCGCATCGTCCAAATCACAGGGCCGTGCCACCGGAGATCAACCGGCGGGTGCGGCCCTTTTTTAAAAACGAGTAGTATGAACTTCTGATTACATTTGAGGGAGAGACCCATGGAGACGAACGTTATCTGGCGCAACGCCCGCGCGGCCGTTATCGAGCTCGACGACGGTGGCTACTTTACCTGTGCCGATACGTGGGAGATCTTTGTCAACGATGAGCCCGTCGGTACCACGAATACGGTCGAGACCTATGTTGACGGCCTGGTTCCCGGCAAGCGCAACCTCGTCCGCTTTGTCTGCGGCGAGCGCGAGCTGAGCGTGGGCGTCACCACGCCCGCGGAGCCCTTTACCATCAACGTTCGCGACTGCGGCGCCAAAGGCGATGCCGAGCACGATGACACCACCAATATCCAGGCTGCCATCATGGCTTGCCCCAAGGGCGGGCGCGTGCTGATTCCCGCCGGCAACTACCGCATCAAGTCCCTCTTCCTTAAGAGTAATATCAACATCGAGCTCGCCGAGGGCGCGGTGCTGCTGGCCCGTCACGACCGCGCGGCGCTTGCCTACATTCCGGGCACGGTCACGGGTGACAAGGGCACCGGGTATGCCGGCACCGATATGCTGCCCCTGGGCCGCTGGGAGGGCGAGAGCTTTTCGACCTACTGTTCGACCTTTACGGGTCTGAGCGTGCACGACGTGTGCATCTATGGCCGCGGCGCCATCGACGGTCAGACCGATTTTGCCGAGGATAACTGGTGGAACAAGGACTTTAAGAATATCTTCCGCCCCGAGGAGGGCCGCGAGGTCGCCCGCCCGCGCATGATCTTCCTGTCCGAGTGCGAAAACGTGAGCCTTGCCGGCTTTACCGTCCGCAACAGCCCGGCGTGGAATATCCATCCCATTCTGTGCGAACACGTCGATGCCCTGTGCCTGTCCATCGAGGGTCCCAAGAACTCCCACAACACCGACGGTTTCGATCCCGAGAGCTGCGGCTTTGTTCGCATCCTGGGTTGCCAGTTCTCGGTGGGCGATGACTGTATCGCCATCAAGAGCGGCAAACTGGGCATTGAGTCCGAGCTTCGTCCCGCCACGCACGACGTGTTGATCTCGCACTGCTACATGCACGACGGCCATGGCGCCGTGGTGCTGGGATCCGAGGCAGCCGGCGGCATCAAGGACCTCACCGTGAGCAAGTGTCTCTTTGAGCGCACCGACCGAGGCCTGCGCGTCAAGACCCGCCGCGGTCGCGGCAAGGACGCCGTCAACGAGGGCATCACCTTTGAGCACATTCGCATGGACGAGGTGCTCACACCTTTCGTGGTTAATTCCTTCTACTTCTGCGACAAGGACGGCAAGACCGACTACGTTCAGAGCCGCGAGGCACTACCCGTCGACGACCGTACACCCGGCTTCGGCACTACGACGTTCCGCGATATCGAAGCCACCAACTGCCACGCTGCCGCCGCCTACATCACGGGCTTGCCCGAGAGTAAGGTGACGCGCCTGACGTTTGAGGATGTCCATGTGACCTTTGCCGCCGATGCTGAACCCTTTGTGCCGGCCATGGCCTGCGGCGTGGAGCCCATGGTGCGCCAGGGCATCATCGCGCAGAACGTGAAAGTCCTCGACCTGCAAAACGTGGTGATTGAGGGTCAGGACGGCGAGGAGCTGCAGCTCCAGAACGTCGACAAGGTTGTCCGTTCCTAACTCGGGTTGATGGCCAGGGCTGCATTGTCGGATAGATCGGCAATGCAGCCTTTATGCGATACGGCCGTGTGCGCTGCGCTGCGCATCATGGTGAAAGGGAATGTATGCTCAATAAAACGATTCCTGTCGGGGTCGATGGCTCGTCTGCCACGATTACGTCTTATGTTTTTGCCCCGACCGAAGATGCTTATGCTTTAAAACCGCTGCCTGCAGTTGTGGTCGTGCCAGGAGGCGGCTACGACCATGTTTCGCCGCGCGAAGGCGAGCCGGTAGCGCTCCGTTTGCTGGCAATGGGCTACCAAGCGTTTGTGTTGAACTACTCGGTTGCTCCGGCTGTCTATCCGCTGGCATTGCAAGAACTCGCGCGAGCGGTCGATACCGTTCGAAGCCATGCGACGGAGTTTTGCGTCGATCCCAATCGAATTACGGTCATGGGTTTTTCGGCGGGTGGACACCTGGTTGGCTTGCTCGGGGCGCTTTGGGACAAACCTTGGCTTGCAGAGTCGATTGCGACATCGCCTGAGTCGATTCGGCCTGACGCACTTTGCTTGGGCTATCCGGTCGTAAGCTCGGGGGCCTATGCCCATCGTGGCTCGTTTGAACACCTAACGGGTGCCGATGACGTTTTGGCCCAAAAGTTGTCGATCGAGAACATGGTGGGCGAAGGCTTTCCCCGTACGTTCTTATGGCATACCGCCGAGGATGCATCGGTGCCAGTCCAAAATAGCCTTTTGCTTGCGCAGGCGCTTGCCGATCACGGGATTGGCTTTAGCTTACATGTTTTTCCGCACGGAAAGCACGGAGCATCGCTCGCCACGGCCCAAACGGCATTTAAGGGTTGCGCCGAGCATATTCAGCCACAGGTTCAGGGCTGGCCTGAGCAGTTTGCCGCCTGGGAGCGTGATGGACGATGAACGAAAGCATCTATGATCTGCGTGTTTCGAGAGCTGCGTCAGGAGCGTATCCAACGATTTCTGATGCCTTGGCGGCAACCGATCAACTCTATCCGGACGCCGAGCAGGCGGTGACGATCCATATTGATCCGGGTGAGTACCGCGAGCGGGTCGAGATCCATCGGCCGCATGTGACGTTGGCGGGCGAGACGGCTGACAGCGTGCGCATCGTGGGCAGCCTGGGTGCCAAGATGCCCTCGGAGGACGGCTCGGGTGTCGACGGTACGCTCGGCACGTTTAGGACCTATACCGTTTTAGTCGATGCCGACGACGTGCGGCTCGAGAACCTCACGATCGTCAACGACGCCGGGGGTGGTCGCGAGGTGGGACAGGCGATTGCCCTGTACGCCGACGGCGACCGTTTGGTGGTCGACGCCTGTTGTATTACGGGACGCCAGGATACGCTGTTTTTGGGCCCGTTGCCCCCGCGCGAAGTAAAACCGGGCGGGTTTATGGGGCCCAAGCAGTTTGCGCCGCGCCGGGTGGGCCGTCAGTATTTCCGACGCTGCCGGATTGAGGGCGATGTCGACTTTATCTTTGGCGGCGCGCGTGCCTATTTTGAGGGATGTGAGATTCGCTCACTCAACCGCGATATGGACGTGAACGGTTACGTGACGGCGGCATCGACGCCCGAGGGAGAGCCGTACGGCTTCGTGTTCCACGGCTGTTCGTTTACAGCTCCGGATGACGTGGCGCCGGATTCGGTCTACCTGGGCCGTCCTTGGCGCGAGTGGGCGCAAACCGTGCTGATCGATTGCTGGTTGGGGCAACACATCAAGCGCGAAGGTTGGTGGGATTGGAATAAGCCGGCGTCGCACGAGAGGGCGCGCTACGCTGGCACAAGTCTACATGGCCCGGCGGGCGATGCTGCTGGCTGGGCGCCGTGGACGCGCGAGCTCGATGCGACGTCCGCTGCCCGGTACGCTCGCGAGCAGGTGCTTGCCGGTGCGGACGGCTGGGACCCCGAGGGCGGCGATGGTGATGCGGTGGAGACCGCCAGTCTTTCCGATAGCGGCCGCACAGTGCATATCGACATCTATTACGAAGACGAGCCTGCGCTTCGCGACCGTCTTAAACGCGAGGGGCGTTCCGCCGCGTTTAAGGGCGCGACGCCCGGTGACTTTGAGGCATGGCAAATTGCGACGAGGGATCGGCTGTTTGACCTGCTGGGCTTATCGCTTATGGACCGTGTGCCGATTGAAGTGCGCGAGCTCGATCGGGTGCAGATTGCCGGCGGTATCGTGCGCACTCATGCGATGTTGCAGGTGGAGCGCGACGTTTGGATGCCGTTTTACCTACTGGAGCCGCAGGCGCCCAAGCTCGATGCGCACGGCTGCAAGCGCTGCTATATCTGCCCGCATGGCCATCAGGGCGCAGGCGCCGCAAGTGTTGCGGGCGTAACGGGCGTGCCGGCGGTCGACGATGCCGTACGCAAGTTTAACTACGACTACGGCCTGCGTCTGGCGCGCATGGGCTATGTGACCGTCTGCCCCGATGCACGTGGCTGGGGGAGCCGTCGCGACTGGAAAGGCCAGGGCGACGACGAGAACAGTTATCTGCGCGGGACCTGCCTAAACCAGGCGCGCATGGCGGAGCCGCTGGGCCTTACGGTTGCAGGTCTCAACGCCTGGGACAACATGCGTCTGATCGATTACCTGGAGGCGCGCGGCGACATTGCCATGGACGACCTGGGCTGCTTTGGCTTTTCGGGCGGCGGATACATGACGTTGTACCTGGCGGCGCTCGACCCACGCGTGCGCAAGGCGTTTGTCTCGGGCTATCTGTACGGTGTCAACGATTCGCTGCTGCACCTCAACGGTAACTGCAGCTGCAACTATGTGCCGGGACTGTGGCGCCTGCTCGATATGGGCGATATCGCGTCGCTCATTGCACCACGCCCGCTGCTGGTGCAGAGTTGCGAGGGTGATCATCTCAACGGCGCCCGCGGACTTGCGAATGTTGATGAGCAGCTCTCCATCGTTCGGGACGCCTATGGCCTCGTGGGACATGCCGACGACCTGTTGCACGAGGTTTGCCCGGGCGGACACCATCTGGGCGTTGCGTACCTTGCCGAGGATATCGAATGGCTTGACGGGCATGCTGCCGGGGGCCGTTCCTAGGTCGTGGGCGTTGTTGCGGGCAAACGGTAATGACTGATGAGGCCAAAGGCCGCCGTGTGGGCGGGAAGGAGTATAAATATGAAACCGACGAAGACCTTGAGCGAGTCGACCATCTGCTGTTTTGGTGATTCGACCACGTGGGGCGACAATGGATGCGGCGCGGGCGGCAACGACATCTCCTGGACTTCGCATCTAGGAGCGCTGCTGGGTGGCGCAACTATCGAGAATTACGGCATCAAGGGATCGCGCATCGCCGTCAAGGCCGACCGTACCGATTCGTTTGTCGAGCGCTTGGACGGCATCGATCACGCGGCAGATGTCTACGTCGTCTTTGGCGGCGTCAACGACTTTAGCCGTAACGTGCCGCTGGGAGAGCTGGGCAGCACGGACGTGCATGAGTTCTACGGTGCGCTCGACTACCTGATTCGCGCTATCACGGCGCGTTCGCCTCAGGCAAAGCTGGTGTTTATGACGCCGTGCAAGACCAGCGGTAAACACGAGAAGGATATCCCGGCGAGCGATGAGCTCAACCATCTGGGCCTGACGCAGGTCGCCTACGTAAAGGCGATGCTGGAGGTCTGCGACTGCTACTCCGTGCCGGTGATCGACCTGTATGCGCAAAGCGGCATCAGCCCGTTTTTGCCGGAGCACCGCGAGCTCTACATGCCGGACGGTCTGCATTACAGCCCTTCCGGCTATGAGCGCCTGGCGCATCGCATCGCTGCGGGCCTCACCTCCGTTTGCCGCTAAAAGGCTGCCGTTCACTGGGATTATAGGGTTAACGTTCACCCTATAATCCCAGTTCGCGTTATACTAAGGTTAACGTTCACCCATCATTTTTGTCAGAGGGGACAGCAATGGGCTGCAATCAGATTCTGGACCGCTATATCGAGCAGTTGATCGAGACCTCTACGCCGCAGGCACCGGCCTGGAACATCGAAAAGCTCCGTGCCGGCAAGGAGAACACCTGGAACTATATCGATGGCTGCATGATCAAGGCGCTCATCGAGCTGTACGAGATCACGGGTGAGCAGCGCTACCTGACCTTTGCCGACGACTACATCGACTTTTTTGTCCAGGAAGACGGCACCATCAAGCACTACAAGCCCGAGGAGTACAACCTCGACAACGTCAACGCGGGCAAGACCCTCTATAAGCTCTACGATTTGGTGGGCAAGCCCAAATACCGCGCCGCCATGGACACCATTTACCGCCAGCTCGAGACCCAGCCGCGCACCAAAGAGGGCGTGTTTTGGCACAAGGCCGTCTATCCCAACCAGATCTGGCTCGACGGCATGTATATGGCGCAGCCGTTCTATATGCAGTACGAACTGAGCTTCCACAACCGTCGTGCCTGCTCGGACAGCTTCCATATGTTCCAGGTCGTGCATGACCTGATGCGCAACCCCCTCAACGGTCTGTACTATCACGCTTACGACGCGAGCCGCAAACAGTTCTGGTGCGACCCGGTC
>DBFOIV010000224.1:0-7190 GCA_048489175.1 Collinsella sp.
AGGCCCCCGATGCCGGTCTCGGCGACGGAGAGGTCCTTCTCGAATGCGATGTCTGCCATGTGGGAAAAGCTCCTATCGAAGAGGTTGTATAACCGGGGGCGCCCCGCGGCGCGGTTCGCCGGGATGCGGTCTTACTGCCCCTGGGCGCGGTAGCGGGCCTCGGTGGCCTCCTTGGCCGGGCGCCACCAGGACTCGTTCTCGACGTACCAGTCGATCGTCTGCTTCAGCCCCTCGGCGAAGTCGGTGTGGGCCGGCCTCCAGCCGAGCTCGCGCCGGAGCTTCGTGCTGTCGATGGCGTAGCGGCGGTCGTGGCCGGGGCGGTCGGCGACCCAGTCGAAGTCCTCGGGGTCCTTCCCCATCGCCTCCAGGATCATGCGCAGGACCGTGATGTTGTTCCTCTCGCCGTCGGCGCCGATGAGGTAGGTCTCCCCCATCCGGCCCTTGGTGAGGATGTCCCAGACGGCGCTGGAGTGGTCCTCGGTGTGGATCCAGTCGCGCACGTTCTCGCCGCGGCCGTAGAGCTTGGGGCGGACGCCGTCGACGATGTTCGTGATCTGCCTGGGGATGAACTTCTCCACGTGCTGGTAGGGGCCGTAGTTGTTGGAGCAGTTGGAGATCGTGGCGCGCAGGCCGTAGGTGCGGGTCCAGGCGCGCACGAGCATGTCGGAGCTGGCCTTGGTGGAGCTGTAGGGCGAAGACGGGTGGTACGGCGTCTCCTCGGTGAACTTGGCCGGGTCGTCGAGCGCCAGGTCGCCGTAGACCTCGTCGGTGGAGACGTGGTGGTAGCGGACGCCGTGCTTGCGGACGGCCTCCAGCAGGCGGAAGGTGCCCTCGACGTTGGTGCGCAGGAACGGCTCGGGGTCGGCGATGGAGTTGTCGTTATGGGACTCGGCGGCGTAGTGGACGATCGCGTCGTGGCCGGGGACGATGCGGTCCAGGAGCTCCGCGTCGCAGATGTCGCCGACGACGAGCTCCACGCGGTCGGCCGGCAGCCCGGCGATGTTCTCGGGGTTGCCGGCGTAGGTCAGCTTGTCCAGGACGGTGACGTGCACCTCGGGGTGGTTGTTGACCACGTAGTGGACGAAGTTGCTGCCGATGAAGCCGCAGCCGCCCGTGACGATGATATTGTGTGGTTCGAAAATCTCAGACATGAGGGGTTCCTCCTAGTACTCGCGCGGGCTGTTGACGATCTCGCCGGCGGCGACCTTCTTCAGGTGCTGCCCGTAGACCGACTTGCCGTAGGCCTCGGCGGCCTCCTCGAGCTCGGCGGTGGTGATCCAGCCGTTCTCCCAGGCGATCTCCTCGGGGACCGAGACCGGCAGGTCCTGGGAGTGCTCCACGGCGCGGACGAACTCCGCCGCCTCGTGCAGGCTCTCCATGGTGCCGGTGTCCAGCCACGCGTAGCCGCGGCCGAGGGTGACCACGGAAAGCGTCCCCTCCTCCAGGTACATCTGGTTGAGCGTGGTGATCTCCAGCTCGCCGCGGGCCGAGGGCCTCACCTCGTGCGCCTTGGCGGCCACGTCGCCCGGGTAGAAGTACAGGCCGGTTACGGCGTAGGAGCTCTTGGGGCGCTCGGGCTTCTCCTCGATGGAGACGGCCCTCCCCTCGCCGTCGAACTCGACGACGCCGAAGCGCTCGGGGTCGTCCACGTGGTAGCCGAAGACCGTGGCCCTCCCCGACTCGGCGTTCTGGACGGCGCGCGTCAGGTGGCGCGACAGGCCGTTGCCGTAGAAGATGTTGTCGCCGAGCACCAGCGCGCACGGCTCGCCGGCGATGAACTCCTCGCCGATGGTGAACGCCTGCGCGAGGCCGTCGGGGCTGGGTTGCTCTGCGTAGGAGAGGTTCACGCCGTAGCGCGAGCCGTCCCCGAGCAGGCGCTCGAAGTTGGGCAGGTCGGTCGGCGTGGAGATGACCAGGATGTCCCGGATGCCAGCCAGCATGAGGGTGGACAGCGGGTAGTAGATCATGGGCTTGTCGTAGACCGGCAGCAGCTGCTTGGAGGTCACGAGCGTGAGCGGGTACAGGCGGGTGCCGGACCCGCCGGCGAGGATGATGCCTTTCACTGGTTATCTCCTTCCGAGGAAAAGGTCTTCGTAGCTGTCAGTGATGGACCGCCACGAATACCGGTCGCGGATAACGGAGGTCGATGCCGTATCGAGCTCCTCGATCGACTTCCAATCCATCACGTCGGCGCTATTGATAAGTTCAGCCAAGTCTCCGGATTCCTTGCTCCAATACAGGGCCGAGTCCTCAGCGACCTCGCGGTTGAAACCGACGTCGAGAAGGAGGTTGAGGCGCGTGGACGCCAGCGCCTCCAGGAGGCTCGGATTGGTACCCCCGACCTCATGGCCGTGGAAGTAGCCGTAAGCCTGCTCACGGATCTTCTTCAGGAGCTCCTGGTCGTAGACGGTCCCGACGAACTTGATGCGTGGGTCGGACTTGAAGCGCGTCTTCTTCTCGAGCTCTGCGAGGAAGGAGTCGTCCACTCCCGTCACGAGCGCGAAATCCCGCTTGGAGTCGGAAGCCATGAACTCCCGGATCATGGTCTCGTAGTTGTTCTCGGGCACGAAGCGTCCCACGACCAGGTAGTAGCCGAAGGGCTCGAGGCCCTTCTCGGAGAGCCATCCCGTGAACTTGGGGTCGTCGTCCGCGAGCGCTGAGTGCCTGATGTCGGCCCCGTAGGCGATGAAGGTCGTCTCGGGGTGCAGGTCGGCATACTCCCCTCGAATGTACTTCTCGATGTTCTTGGAGTCGCACACCATCAGGTCGGCGTGCTTGACCATCCCGCGCTCCGAGACTTTCCAGTACCTGCGGACGGGCGCGCTCCACTTGGCGCGCTTCCACTCGTGGCCGTCGGGGTTCACAAAGACCTTGCCACCAAGAGCGTGGATCCTCTTTACGTACTTTCCGAAAAACGGTCCGATGCGACAGGCCAGCACGTAGACGATGGGGTGCTCGACACGGTTATTCTCGATATAGGCGGTGCACCACTTGAGGGCGTCTATGTCGTAGAAGATCGCCCTAGCGGCTCCGACGGGCCTGCGTAGTACCTTGAAGCAATGCGCTCCGTTGTGCTCGAACTCGCCGACCTCCTCGGCGGAGTCCACAGCGCACGCCACGTGGTACTTGATGTCGGGCAATACCTGATTCTCGGTCAGTTTCTCCACGAACGTCTCGTAGCCGCCGTAGTTTGCCGGAATTCCCTTGGATCCGATGATGAAAACATGCTGCATTAGTACGCATCGCTCCCGTTAAAGACCTCCAGAACCGTTAGGAGGATGATCTTGAAGTCCGTGATGACTCCGCGCTTGGCTATGTATTCGAGGTCCCGGCGGACCATGCCGTCGAAACCGGTGGAGTTGCGCTCCGTAACCTGCCAGAGCCCCGTAATACCTGGTTTCACTGCTAGCCTCTGCAGGTCGTACTCGGTGTACTCAGCTACCTCATTCGGCAGCGGCGGGCGCGGGCCGACGACGGACATCTGACCCAGAAACACGTTCAGGAACTGTGGGAACTCGTCGATGGAGTGCTTGCGGATGAACTTGCCGATCCTGGTGACGCGCGGGTCCTCTTTCATCTTGAACATGGCACCGGCGATCTCGTTCTGCTCCTTGAGATCTGCCAGGCGCTCGTCGGCGTCCTTGTACATGGAGCGGAACTTCCACATGCGGAAGGTGGACAGGCTGCCATCGCGGTGGGTCTGGCCCACGCGGATCTGGCTGTAGAAGGGGTTGCCCTCGCTCTCAAGGCGGATGGCCGCGGCAAGCACAAGGCTGGGTACGGCGATGACGGCCAGCACGCAGCCGCTAAACGCGATGTCGAATGTGCGCTTGATGGCCCGGTAGGCCAGGCGCGAGCGATCCCAGTCCATGATGGATTGCATGGCCTTGTAGCGGCCAGCACCCTCACGTCGGTCCATGGCCTGAGCAATCAGTGCGGCCCCCACGGGCGCATCCGTTGCAAATTGAGTTTTATCCGTCACGTTTTCTTCCAAGACTTCGTCCCCGCGTCGGGGATCCTCCCTGTTCTGTGTAGCGATCGCTTGCAACTAGGCGATCGCCTTTTTAAGGTTGCGCATGACGCGCTGCTCAGCCGAAAGCACGGCAAGGCCGACGCGGGTGGATACGCGTCGGCCGCACAGGTCGAGCTCCAAATAAGCAGTGCTCTTGCGTCTGTTAATGGTTTTGATGAGGCCCTCGTGGCCCAGCAACGGACCTGCCGTCACTACGACCTGGTCACCGTCTTTTAGGGCCTCGCTCATGGGCACTACGCGGTCTCCCCTATGCGTAAAGCCGCCAATAAGCTGGACCTCTTCTTTTGCCAGCGGCACAAACTGACCGTCCTGGGATAACACCCGGGCAAAGTCGTCCATGCGCAGCAGATACTGTTGCACGGTGCGGGGATCTGCCGTGTCGCAGATAAGATAACCGGGAAAGAGCGGCTTGGTCGTATTGACCCATTCGCCGTGTACTTTGATCTCTGTTTGAAATTGGGGATAAAAGAGCTCCTGCATGGCACCAGTCGGCACCACGCGCTCGATGCGCTCGCGCATTACATCTTCGCGACCGTTAATGACCTGGATCACATACCACACGAGCACCACCCCCTTGCTGTCTTACGTGTGGCTCACGGGGTTTGGGTATGGCTTCGCCAGGGCGCTTGTGCGCGAAGGCGCTCCATATTCAAACCCTGAGCCCAGTCAGACAAGCACGTGGCTCTGCCCTACCGTGAACGGTATGTATAAATGCAGTTGCTAGAGACGCGGACGTGTATCGCAAAATGACCGCGTCCCCAGCTGGCTGCGTGCGAACCAGTCAAGCGGGAACAAAACTGGACCGCACGCAGACAGCTGCAGGACTACTGCGCTTTGGCATGCAAACTACTAACCATTTGCAAATTAGAAATAACTTAATGCAAACAATTTAGGTTGCATGACCTCTTTATTGGAGCTCGTGGTTTTTCTGGCACCGCCGTTACGGCCGGATGCTGATTAACCCTGCGCTTAGTGACCTGCCGGAGCCGTGAGCACAGTTGAACTCATGTAACGTTAGGTATCCTAGCACAAGCTGTTAGTGAAACTGATTTGGGCTGCGTTGGACAACATATCGTTCATTTGACGTGCTTAAGGGGGTTGTTTTGGGATGTTGTTCACGTTGGCGCAGGTTATTGGGGTGCAAGCGGTGATTAGAGACGTTCCTGAATCCCAAATGGAGCAACGAGCTGCACTGGTAATTGCGTTTGTCTAACAAACTATGTACAGACATGGGAAATTAATTGTGCAACTTTTTGTTGGCGTAGATGGGGTTTGCGGCGCGTGGTGTTTTGGCATGAAAAAAGGCCCTCGGTTTCCCGAAGGCCTTTGCATTCACGATGGTGGAGACGAGGGGGATCGAACCCCTGACCTCTTGACTGCCAGTCAAGCGCTCTCCCAGCTGAGCTACGCCCCCGTGACGAGGAGATACTATAGGGGAAGTTGGCGCGACGTGCAAGGACTTTTTTGGTCAGATTCTAAATGCCTATTGATATAGGTAAGCTATGGCGGTGCCTGTGTGGACTTTGATCGTGGCTGTTGACCTGATGACGTTGCTGATGCCCGTATCCGCCAAGAGACCTAACGGGGAATGGTTTAGCTCCCATTCTAGGCCGTGTTCGCTTACCTTGGTGTTGGGGGCAATGGCGATGATGGAGAACGTCTTGCCTTCGGCACCCTCGATGGTCCACGACTCGTCTGCGTGAAGGATGCGGGCGACCACTTTGTCCTCGGCAATCCAGACTGGGGCATCCTCGTAGCCCGCGAGCAGCCCCAGTACGGAAAGCGCCATATCCGGGCGGCCGCCGGTGGCGCAGGTCGCGACCACTTCGGCACCCGGCCAACGACGGCGGACGGAATCAAGCGCCAGCGCCAGATCGGTATAGTCCTTGTACGGGTCGTGGCGCTCAACTTCAAAGTCCTCAGCGGCATCAACAAGAGCGCGGCCCGCATCACTCACCGTGTCGGCATCCCCCACATACACGTTGCAGCCTAGCCCCGCGCCCAGCAGCGCGTCGAGTCCGCGGTCCACGGCGACAACACGGTTGCACTCCCCTGCTAGCCTACGCAACAGATCCGCACTCGTCACCACGGGTGAGCCGCAGACCACTAATATCTTGCAAGCCACAGCCCTCGCCTATCCCTCAAACGAAAGCACGCGGGCCAAATCCAGGTCCTCATAGCTATCGATAAAGATGTCGCAGTTGTCGCGAACCTCGTCGCGCTCCATGCGGCCGTGCGGGTCATAAATACCCACACGCTTAAAGCCGGCGGTGCCAGAGCTCTTAAGGCCAAAGACCGCGTCCTCAAACACCCACGCGCGCTCAAACTTGTGCCCATGGCGCTCCTCCAGGCGACGCAGCGCAAGCTCGTACACGTCGGGGAACTGCTTGGAGCGGCCCGCCTCGCCCGTAGTGGTAATAAACTCCATGTAGGCATCGAGCCCGGCGCCAGCAAGGGCGGACTGCACCAACTCGGCCGGCGTGGACGTGGCAACGCACATGGCAATACCGGCCTCCTGCGCCTGCTTCAAAAATGCAATCAGGCCCTCGCGCGGCGGCACCTTGGAGTACCCATCGATCAAAATCTCGCCCAGCTCGCGATACAGCTCCTCGCCATTCGCGCCAATGCCCCACGTGTCGTGGTAAGCCTGGCACTCATCCTCCAGCGACAGGTGCTCAAACTGGGCAAAATCGTCGACCGTCACGTCGACACCGTGCCGGTGCAATAACTCGGGCTGGGCATAAGCCCAAACGGGGGTGCTATTTACCAGCGTGCCGTCGCAATCGAAAATAAAAGCAACCTTGGGAGCGGCGGTATGGGACATAAACGTACCTTTCGATGTCAAATGGTAAACAAACTGCTAAAAACGTTTTACCAAACGTCAGCCTAACGATTTTGAAACCTTAATTGGTAAAACTGTCAAGAGTTTTACCACGGTAATTCTGCCAGTGGTATAAACATGGCGCTTACCGATTAAACGTCCCCGCAAATCCGCTTTCGTCCATAAAACTAACGCACAGGTGTTATCGTAGTTTCTGCCGAAAGTTCCACCGAGCACGCGAGGTGGAACGAATCACAGAAACTTCGCCGTCCCTTCGATTCGTGCAGCCTTGGACCTTTCGCATCTAGTCACCAAGGCAACACGCTGCCGCGTCAT
>DBFOIV010000225.1:0-5737 GCA_048489175.1 Collinsella sp.
TTCCAGACCGTCAAAGATACCCGAGAAATCTGGGGTTGGCGCTTTTGCCATGATGTCGCTGAAGTCGATGTCCTTGCCAACGCCCGAAAGGTCAATGTCCAGCCCCGACAGATCGATGCCAGAAAGGTCCATACCGCCGGCTGCACCCGAGAGCGCAGATGTATCGAACGAAAACGCGCTCTTGAGCGCTGCCTCGTCCACACTGAACATGCTGCCCAGATCCACGCCTTGCTTGGCCTCGCCTTGCAGTTCGTCGAAGGTTTTGCCCGTAAAGACATCCGTCTCGGGGTGGGCGAGTTGCTCCTGCACAATCTGCGAATCGGCGGCGCGCTCCATAAGCTGGCGAGTCAGTGCATGCGTATAGGCAATACCCGGAGACAACGCGCTCGCGTTGGCGGTCTCGTTAGGTCGCACCACACCCACAATGTGCACGTCGATACCGTCGGCAACCTTGGCCGTCATAAAGTCGGCATCGTCAGACATGTCAGTCCACATGCCGGTCTCTTCGTTTTTGCGATAGGCATCGGCCGGCGACAGCACCTTAAACGTCGTGGACAGCGCATCGTCGTAGGTAAATTCGGTGCCGGTCTCGGGCGTTTCGACCCCACCGTCAGCCGTCATAGCGCTGTTTACCAGATCGTTGAGCTCATTGATATCCAGCGCGCCGATGCTGTAGAGCGTGTAGTCACCCACCGTGCCACGACTCGAGAGCACCATTACGGCTTCGTTGGCGGACGTGGGCCAATGACCGGCGACGACATCGTACTGACTGTCGAGCAGGCTCTGGTCGTCGATCATCTCGTTAAAGACCGAGGTTCCCATGGATTCCATGCTCACCGTTGCCGCCGAGCTCGCGCCTCCGCTCATGGCCTCGGTCATGGCGTTGGGCACCAGCCGGACAGGCTTCTCATCGCCCTTGCCGGCACGATAGACAACCGGCGATACACCGTAGCCGTACTGAATGGCGTTGACCTCTTTATCGATGCCGTCGCCACCGGCATCGAGCCATGCCTTAAAGCTCGTCATGTCGTTGGACTTAACGCTCGCAAACATATCCTTTACGGCCGTGACCACAGGAATCTTATCGGTTCCCTTAGCCTTGCCGCCGGCACTGTCGTCGGATGAATCCACGTTTTCAGGCGAGTCATCATCCGCAGCCCCCTGTCCGCCCATCATGGACGACAGGTCGTAATCCTGCTTGGAGATGGTGAGCGGGTAGCTCGAGAGCGTATCCTCCTCGACCTTTTTGATGTAGCCGTTTACGCCGTTGGACAGCGCCAGAATCGCCGCGATACCGATAATGCCAATCGAGCCCGCAAAGGCCGTCATGGCCGTGCGGCCCTTCTTGGTCATGAGGTTTCGGGCAGAAAGCCCCAACGCCGTCACAAAGCTCATCGAGGTTTTGCGCGTAGGCTTTGCCTCGCGACGCGCGACCTTGGCAGCATCGAAGGGATCGGAATCGTCGGTGATCTTGCCGTCCGCCAGATTGACGATGCGCGTGGCATATTGGTACGCCAGCTCGGGATTGTGCGTGACCATGATGACTAGGCGGTCGCGCGCCACGTCCTTGAGCAGGTCCATGACCTGTACGGATGTCGTTGAATCCAAAGCGCCGGTCGGCTCGTCTGCCAGCACAATCTCGGGATCATTAATCAGGGCGCGGGCGATGGCCACGCGCTGCATCTGCCCGCCCGAAAGCTGGCTCGGGCGCTTGTTAACGTGCTCGCCCAAGCCGACTTTCTCCAACGCCTCGCGCGCACGCTGGCGGCGCTCGGCATGCCCCACGCCCGTGAGCGTGAGCGCCAGCTCCACGTTTTCCAAAATGGTCTGATGCGGAATGAGGTTATAGCTTTGGAACACAAAGCCGATGCGGTTGTTGCGGTAGGCATCCCAATCGCGATCGTGAAAGTCTTTGGTCGAAATACCGTCGATCAGCAGGTCGCCAGAATCAAAGTGGTCGAGCCCACCGATAACGTTGAGCATCGTAGTTTTGCCCGACCCCGAAGGTCCCAGAATGGCCACGAACTCGTTATCGCGAAAAGACAGGCTCACGCTGTCGAGCGCCACCTGCGTAAACGACTGCGTAACGTACCTTTTGCAAATACCTTTGAGCTCCAGCATGGACGGCAACCTCTCCTGCGCAGGCACATTCGCCCGCTCTCCCCCGCCGTTCGTATTCGACGCGTTTGTCCTACTCTATCCCCATTTTTTGCCGGCGCCAGTGAGGAATGTAGGGAACCGCATCAAAAAACGAACGGGACGGTGCCTAAAAGAAGAGGTCCCGAGCGGGACCTCTATATGGTGGAGTTTATCTTGAAAGGGAGCGAACTACTTCGCACAGCGACACACGATCCTCGCTATGCTTTACGCGTTTTCTACTGCTCGCTATTCGCAATCGCCTGGTCGATAAGTTTGTTGAGTGCTGCGCGCTGCTCGGCGGAGCTGATGGCTCCCACGATTGGATCCCCTACGATGTTGCCATTCTGATCGATGACATACGTCGTCGGGAACGAGAACAAATTTGACGTAAACTTACCGGCCTCGCTATCCGACTTGAACCAGATGTTCTTATATGTCACGCCCTTCTTACTCAGCACGTCCTTGGCATCTGCAATCTCGCCTTTGTTGCCATCGAGCGTAAAGGAATTGACGCCCACGACCTGGCCGCCCTTCTTGGCAAGCTCCTTATTCAGTTTCTCAAGATCGCCCAGCTCGCCCACGCACGGCTTGCAAGTGGTGAACCAGAAGTTCATGACGGTGACCTTGTTCTTAGCGAACAGCTCGTCGCTGCTCACGTCGTTGCCATCCAGGTCTTTGCCCGTAAAGCTGGGGAACTTCGTCGCCTCGCTCGAAGCATTGGCACCAGCCGTCATGCCAGCGGTCGAAGCGTCGACGCTCTCGCCTGAGCTCGGCGTGCTTCCACAGCCGGGGAACTCCTTCTCCAGGCTCTCGAGCTTGTCCTCGATCTCCTTGATCTGCTGCGCACCGGCCTTGAGCGTCTTAAGCTCATCCGCCGTGAACTCATCCTTGGCGCCGTCGATGGTCTTGAGCAGGAAATCGCCGTAATTGCTGCCGTCCTCAATCATTACCGAGTCTTTATTTGCCGCATTGAATACCTTTTCCCATAGCGCGTTATCACTCGAAAGGATATCGTTCTCCTTTTTCATGAGCTTCGCATACAGCTCGGCGGCCTCGTCGGCATTGGTCGGCTTCTGCGCAGTGAGTTCTGCGATCTTAGGATCGGAGCTCGCAGATTCGCTCGCATTGCCACCGGACGCCGAACATGCCACAAGGCACAAGGCCAATACCGGCACCATAAACAGGGCCGCAATCTTAGAAAGCTTCATGATCATTCCTCCGTTTTGTCGAAGCTTGTTTACTTTTTATCGGCGGTCAAGGGAAGCTTTTCCGCCGACACATCCAGGCCATAGCGATAGCTGATGGCATCGACAGGACAGGCCCCGATGCACTTTCCGCACCGGATACATTCGGCATGATTGGGCGCGCGGACCACATCAACGTCCATCTGACAAACCCTTGAACACTTGCCGCACGAGACGCATTTGCACGCGTCAACCTGAATCCCCAACAAGGACACCCTATTCATGAGCGCATAGAATGCGCCGAGCGGGCAAATCCATTTGCAGAAGGGGCGATAGAACAAAACGCTCAGCACTACTACGGCAATGAGAACGGCAAGTTTCCAGGTAAAGAGCTGCCCCAGCGCAGATCGAATGCCGGCGTTGGCAATGGCCAGCGGAATGGCGCCCTCGAGCACGCCCTGCGGACAGATGTACTTACAAAAGAACGGGTCGCCCATGCCCACGTCGTTAACCACCAAGACGGGCAGCAGCACCACGGCAAACAGCAGCACGACGTACTTGATGTACGTGAGCGGCTTAAGCTTTTTTGTGGAGAACTTTTTGCCGGGAATCTTATGAAGCAGCTCCTGAAGCCAGCCAAACGGACACAGAAAGCCACATACAAAGCGTCCCAGCAGCACGCCGAGCAAAATGAGCGTACCGGTAACATAGTAAGAAAAGTTGAACTTGGATGAACCTACCACCGACTGGAACGACCCGATGGGGCACGCGCCCGATGCCGCGGGGCACGAATAGCAATTAAGTCCAGGTACGCAGACTGTTTTCCCCGCGCCCTGATAGATGCCGCCTTTGGCAAAGTTTGGCAGGTGAATGTTGGTGACCAGCGTCGCCGCCGCCTGAATGAGTCCGCGAAATCGGGCCAAAACATGCGACGCGGTGTTTGCTCTTTTATCCAATTCCGATACACTCCAAGCACAGCCTAATCGCTTTGGCCAGCACGGCATCCGCCTCGCCACGCATAACACCAAAGCACACCATGGCAATTCCGACGATCAACAAAGCGACCTGTACCATGGGTTTTACCGCTTTGAACAACTCGACCACTCCTTTCGTTACGCGACCATTGGACCATATCGACTATAAAATCCGTGTTAAGCGCGATTTGAAATGTGCAAGGAGACTGTTATGCGTATTTTGATCGTCGAGGACGAGCGGGCGCTGTGTGACGCAATCGCGCGCAGCTTGCGAAACCTGGCATACAGCGTCGACTGCTGTCACGACGGACGGGAGGCGCTCGACCTGCTGGGCGTCGAAGTCTTTGACCTCGTGGTACTCGACCTCAACCTTCCCCGTATCGACGGCATGACCGTACTCAGGGAACTTAGGAAAACCGACTGCGAGACCAAGGTGCTGATTCTGTCCGCGCGTGGCGAAGTATCCGATAAGGTCGACGGACTCGATGCCGGCGCCAACGATTACCTCACCAAGCCGTTTCATCTGGACGAACTTGCGGCAAGGATCCGCAGCCTTACCCTCAGGCGCTTCGCACAAAGCGACATAGTATTAACCTGCGGAAAACTCAGCTTTGACACCAAGGCGCGCATCGCTTCCGTGGGCAGCGAGGCCTTATCTCTTACACGCAAGGAAACGGGAATCTTGGAATACCTGATACTTAATCAGGGGCGACCGGTAAGCCAAGAGGAGCTTATCGAGCACGTTTGGGATAGCACCGTGAACAGCTTTAGCAACGCAACCCGCGTTCACATCTCGTCGCTCCGAAAAAAGTTGCGCAGCGCTTTGGGATACGACCCGATTCGCAATCGGATTGGAGAGGGCTACGTTATGGAGGATAGCGAATGAAAAGGCTTTCGCTGCAATGGCGCATAACGATCATGACGGCGCTGCTGACGTGTGCGGCGTGCGTGCTGACGAACTGCCTGGTCGGCTATACGGGCATGCGCTATATGGATGCCATCGGCAGTGACATCTCGGCCTTTAACGCTGCCGGCGCGGATTCGCCCCAGGTGTTCGACCCAACGAAAGCGACCCCCGATGACAAGGTCACGATCGTCGTAAACGACGCACAGGAATCTTTTGGCACGACAGCTTGGTACATCACGGCTGGAGTCACACTCCTTGGCGGCGTGCTGGCATACTTTGTGAGCGGCCGTGCACTCAAACCGCTACGGGCTTTTGCAGCCCAGGTTGAGCGTGTGCAGCCTGACAACCTAAGCGAAATCAGACTCAGTGAAGATGTGCCCACCGAGCTACAACGATGCAGCGCCTCTTTCAACGACATGATCGCCCGTCTTGGCGAAGGGTTCTCTGCACAGCGTCAGTTTACCGGCAACGCCGCACACGAGCTGCGCACCCCGCTCGCCCTTATGCAAGCACAGATTGAACTATTCATCTCC
>DBFOIV010000226.1:0-27617 GCA_048489175.1 Collinsella sp.
GCCTTTGACCGTCATTTCCCCGGACAGGACCACCTTTGCCGCCGAGACCTTGAACTGCCTGTCGTATCGCTTTCTTCTTTGGGTCATCTTGAACACCTTTCGCTCTTAACTAGGTGTCCAATTCATCATACCCACTCCACATTGGAATCCTCCGATGCGCCTTCGCACGCTTGCATGACCTCGATACCATGCGATCGTGCGAACTCGACGAGCTCTGCGTTGCGGGCGTTTATGGTGCCGAAGGCAGCGGGGCACACGATAAGGCGCGCGCAGTGGACGAGGAGCTCTTTGGCGCGGGCTATGGTTTTATCCCCGATCGGCTCGAAGGCGCGCTCGGCCACGCATTCCGTCGCCAGGTCGCGCGCGAGCTCGCAGTCGATGTCCCCTTCGTGCAGAATGCCCGCGTAGAACGCCTTGCCCTGCCGGATGAGCTGGCGAAACACAGCTGACCCCGTTCCTGCGCCGGCGATGACGAACGTGTGCGCATCGCCGTGTGGGCGCCCAATTTCCACGCTGCCGAAGTGCTCGTTGAAGGTGCCATGTTGAAGGCCGTAGAGCTCGCCAATCGTCTCGCGCGTGAATATGTCCTCGGGTGCGCCGGCGCGGAAGACCCGACCGTCCTTCACGCAAATCACCTTGTCGGCGCTTTTCTGCGCGAGCTCGAGTTCGTGGATGGACATGATGACAGCCACATTCCGCGATTTTGCAAGGTGGCGAAGTATTCGCAGCAGGTCGATCTGGTAGCGGATATCGAGATACGATGTGGGCTCGTCGAGCACGAGCACACGCGGATCCTGCGCGATGGCGCGTGCGAGCATGACGCGCTGGCGTTGCCCGTCGCTTATCTGCATGAAGTCGCGCTCGGCGAGCTCTTCCACATGTGCGGTTTTCATGGCCTCGTCGACCCGACTATGGTCGTCAGGCGAAAGTGTTCCCATTCGCCCGGTGTAGGGATGCCTTCCCGCCTCTACGATATCGCGGCAGGTGAGGAGCTCGGTCCGGGGTCGATCTGTCAGCATAACGGCAAGGTTCCTTGCGAATT
Source organism: Collinsella sp. (assembly GCA_048489175.1). GTDB lineage: Bacteria > Actinomycetota > Coriobacteriia > Coriobacteriales > Coriobacteriaceae > Collinsella. The sequence continues at coordinate 1,043 of DBFOIV010000226.1, forward strand.
CCGCCGTCTTCCATCGGGAAATCTCCCGCCCGTCGAGCTCGACCGCGCCGGCAAGCGGTGCCAGATGGCGCGTGATGGTTTTCAAGATGGTCGACTTGCCCGAGCCGTTCGGCCCGATGAGCGCCACGACGTCGCCCGCGCGAACCTCCAGATCGACGCCTTCGACTACGACCTTCTTGTCGTAGCCCGCCGACAGGTCGCTTATGCGGAAAAGCGGCGCTCCGTCAGCCTGCGTTTCGACCGGGGTTTCGAGGTTCGACTCCGCTCGGAGGAGGCGTTCCGCGTGCAGTTCCGCACGAGCCGAAAGTGCCTTCTGGCGCTTTCGTGCGAGCTTAGGACTGTCTAAGCACGGAATGTCCCTTCCGAGCGTTTTGGGCTGCGGCACGAATTTCCCCATCTACCTCACCCGCTTCTTCAACATGAGTGCGATAACCACCGGCGCGCCGAAGATGGCGGTGACGGCGCTGATGGAAAGCTCGACGGGGGAGAACAGCGTGCGCGCGATCAAATCGCAGCCCGCGCAGAAGATGGCGCCTCCCAAGAAGCACGCAGGAATCACGCGGATGGGCTTCGACGACTTCAGCGCCGACTTAACGAGATGCGGAACCGCGATGCCTACGAACGACACCGGACCAGCGAACGCGGTCACGCAGGCGGAGAGCATGCTCGCTAGAAGGACGAGCACCACGCGGAAGCGTGCGACGTTCACGCCGACGCTTTTCGCGTAGGCTTCTCCCAGCTGGAAGGCGGAAAGGGGCTTCGATATCGCGAATACGCATGCGCTCACGGTGATCACCACGACCGCGATGACCGCGATGTCGTCCCAGCTCGAACCCGAGAAGCTACCCAAAGACCAGTTGTGCAGGTTCACGATGGACTGGTCGTCGGCGAAGGCGATGAGAAAGTTCGTCGCCGCCGAGCAGATGTATCCCACCATGACGCCCGCCACGATGAGCATGGCCATGGAACTTATGCGCCGTGCGATGAGGAGCACGAAGCCGATGGTGATAAGCGATCCCAGAAACGCTGCGGCCACCATGGCCGGCGAGGACATGGCCTGGTTCGCGCCCAGAAGCACGATCATCGTAAGCGCGACGACGAACTTTGCGCCCGAGGAGACGCCCAAGATGAACGGGTCGGCGATGGGGTTGTTGAAAAACGTCTGCAGCAGGAACCCGGAGAGCGAAAGTGCCCCGCCGAGAAGCACGGCTGAAAGCACGCGCGGCAGGCGAATCTCCCAGATGACTTGGCTTTCCATGGAATTGGCCGCGCCGCCCGAAAGGATGCCGGGGATGTGGTCTGCGGGCACGAGCACGCTCCCGATGCACAGGTTGGCCCCGACGAGCACGATGAGGACAACAGCGAGCAGCGCCGTCACGACGCGACACCGTGCGACGCGCCCCGATTCGTCGTATGCCATGGAAAGTCGGCTTCTCATGGTGCTAGCCGAGCTTCCTCAGATAATGGAAGTCGCTCGCGTCATCGCCGGTGAACGCCCCGTGCAGCTCGTCGATAATGTCGGCGGTAGAAGTCATCTGCTGGTACATGTCGGCGCTTGTGACCCAGACGTTGCCGTTCTTCACGGCTTTGAACTGCGACAATAGCGCGTTTTTGCTTACGAAGTCGTTTAAGGTGGCAACCGATTCGTCGATGGTGCCGTTGTAGACGATGATGTCGGCATCCTTCGCCGTCGCGTAGAAGCGCTCCATTTCGAGCGTTACTGACGAACCTGACGTCGACGCCGTCTGCGCGTCATCGAGCGCGTAGTTGCCGCCTGCAAGCTCGATCATCTGCGCCACGTAGTCGCCCGCCCGCCGCGTGACGGCGGCCCCGTTCGAGTTAATGTAGAAATACGCCACGGTTTTACCTGACGACGCGAGCCTCGACGTTTGCTCGACGCGGGCCTTTTGCTCGTTGAACAGGTGCGCGGCCTCGTCTTCCTTGTCGAACAGGACGCCGAAAAGCTTAATCCACTCGAGGCGCCCGAGTGCTTCGGGCTCGCTCGACGACTGTTCGGTGAGCACGACGAGCCCGAGTTTCTGCAGCTTTTCCTTCACATCGGGTGTGTGGTTGATCATGGTGTTCTCGATGGCGAGCGTGCAGCCCGAGGCCGATATTCGCTCGTAGTCGGGCGCGCTGTACTTGCCGCCGTAGGCGATCGCCCCACTTTCGAGTGCGCTTTTGAAGCCCGCGACCGAGCAATCGTCGGCCTTCGTGCCCGACATGAAGATATTGTCGTTCGCATCGAGCGCGTCGACCAGGCACATCGTCGCCGACGACACGAGGTACACCTTGTTGGCGGGACGCCTTATGACCGCGATGTCGGAGCTCAACCCATCAGGTACCTTCGCATCTTGCGGTACCACGAGGAAGCGCTCACCGTTCGAAACGCAGATAAGCCGCAAGCCGCCTTCGAACTCGTCGACAGTGAAGTGCTCGGCGTATTCAAGCTGAAGCGTCCCCGTCGGCTTCCAGCCGCAGCCCAAATCGGCGTTGTGGAAGTCGGCCGCGGCGCTTGAAGCCGTTCTCGCAGGGGAGCCGCCGCTTGCTTCGTCGCCCGATTTCTCCTTCATGGTGGATGAGTCGAAGTAGAGCGTGTAGTCGATGGTGTGCGGCGTCGACATGGCGACGGTCTCGGCCGACACGGCGATGTCCTCGTCGAGCGTGACGGGTATCTCGAACGTGGAGTTGCCGCCGTCGTTTACGGGCGCGTAGTCCACGCCGTCGACGGTCATCTTGTCGTAGTTCGAACTCGACCAGGTGATGGTCGCGGTGTAGGTGTCGCCATCCTTCACAATTGTGGTGGGCGAGGCGATGCTTGCACGCCCCGACCCACCGGAAAGCGAGACGCTCACAGTGTATTCCTGAGAGCCCGCCGTGCCACCGGTCGCGTTCGGGCTCGCACTGCACCCCGCGAAAGGAAGCGCGAGCAGGGCGACGAGAACGCAGACAATCGCGCGCGCCGCGATGATGTGGCGCTTCCTGTTTTCCCCCTTGGGAAGAATCGACCGCATGGCGTTACTTCAGTGCGTCGGCGCGCAGATCGACGCCGGCGGATTCGAACACGAGCGTGCGGTCGTACCACTGCTCTTTTCTAATACTCCACGCGGCGCAGGCGGTGTCCTCGTCGAGCGCTTCAACGGGCACGTCGTAGGTGTACTTGCCTTCCGCGTTTTCCACATAGGGGATGAAGTCGGCCTCGCTCGCGGTGGCAGCCTCGTCACCCGTGCCCATGAAGAGCTTGCCGTAGCCCGTGCCGGAAAGTGTCATCACGCAGTGCATGGAGCCGTTTTTCACGATGAGCTGGGCGTCCACAATCCTGAACATGTTCGAGCTGGAATCTACGGTGATCGGATAGGTGCCGTCGGCCACCTTGTCGGCGGTGATGGGGGCAGCGCTTGCGCCCTCGGTCGCATCGGCCGCCTGTTCGGTCTTTTCCTGGGAATCGGCATCGCTTGCCTTTGCGCTGTCGATTGAATTTCCGCCGCAGCCGGCGAGCGAGAACGCAAAAAGCGCCGCTGACAGGGCGAAGGCGAGGGTTTTCTTCAACATGGAGGGGGTTCCTTTCAATCGCTTCGACCGCCCGCGCCGTGCGGTGGGCGGGCGGGATGCGAATGCAACGGGCATGCGCCGTCGGTCGGGGAAGGCGCATGCCCGTTGCACGGGGACGCGACCGGCGCCCCCGTGCGCGGCGAGTTTACAGCTTGGCGATGGCGTCGTCCACATGCGAGACGTAGATGTCGTCGACCGCGGCGTTCTGTCCCAGACCCTGGAGCAGGCACGTCACTTCGAAGCCAGCGGCCACGAACTTCGCAGCCCAGCTGTCGGGGTCGGTCTCGTCTGCCATGTCGTTGTTCGCGTGGTCGCCCGCGACCACCATGAACGGCGCGAGCACGGCCTTCTTGTACCCTGCGGCGCTCGCGGCGGCGATAACATCCTCGCAGGTCGGCTCAGCCTCGACGGTGCCGACGAAGAACTGCGTCAAGCCCTCGTTCTTGAACACTTCCTGCATCTTGGCATAGTCGGCGTTGGAATCGGCTTCGGTGCCGTGGCCCATGAGGCACAGCGCCGTCTTGCCGTCGTCGAAGGACGCCATGTTCTCATTAATGGCTGCGGCCACCTTCTTGTAGTCGTCGTCGGAGGTGAGCAGCGGGTCGCCGAGCGAGATCTTGTCGAACTTGTCGGCGTACTTGTCGAGCTCGTCTTTCACGTCGGTGTATTCCAGGCCAGCCATGAGATGCGTCGGCTGCACGACAATTTCCTTCACGCCGTCTTCCACGCAGCGGTCGAGCGCCTCGGTCATATTGTCGATCGTGATGCCGTCGCGCTTCTTCAGCTTGTCGATGATGATCTGCGCGGTGAAGGCGCGGCGGATGTCGTAGTCCTGCCAGTACTTCTCGCGGATAGCGTCTTCGATGGCGCCGATGGTGATGTGGCGCGAGTCGTTGTAGCTCGTGCCGAAGCTCGTGACGAGGATGACCGGCTTCACGGCCTTCTCTTTTTCGCTCGATTTCTCGGAACTCGCGGAGGTGCTGGAGCAGCCCGCGAGCGCGACTCCGGCGAGCGCGAATGCTCCGGTTGCTGCGGCGCCCATGAAGCCGCGGCGTGACATCTGGTCGGACATAGTTTTTCCTTTCCTCGGTTTGCCGGTCCCCCGGCGACAGTTGCTTGTCGGCACAAGCGAAAGAAAAGCGCGCCCCTCGGGGTTCACAAGGAGCTAACGCCACGGCGATGCCGTGAGGAAAAGGCGAAGCAGTCTGGCTTGGGGCGCGAGGCGGTTCGCCTGCGCGTCCTACACAGTAATGTCCCTTGCCCAGGATTCCCACCTGGTTCCCTCCGCAAGCCAGCGCGGGCTGTGCGGGCGCCGCGCCGGTCATTTCCTTTTATCCGATTGTCATATGCTCGTTGCCGAAACTTTTACTATGATAGTGGGCACTTGTGAACGTGTCAAAGCCAGGGCGGGCGGCATTGCGCCTCCTGCCTGCGTATTTGCGCCGATTGCCGCCGCAGGCGCCGTGTTTTGTCCGCTGCGCGAATGGCGGCGTCAACGGTTGCGATGAGAAACGGGAAGGGAAGGCTCGGATGATTCATATCGTTGGCGCTGGCTCGGGCGCCGCCGACCTTATCACGCTGCGCGGGGCGCGCCTTCTGCGCGCGGCCGACGTGGTCGTTTGGGCGGGGAGCCTTGTGAACCCCGAGCTGCTCGCCGAGTGCAAGGAATCCTGCGTCGTCTACGACAGCGCGCACATGACCTTGGAGGAAGTGCTCGACGTGATGTGCGCGGCAGATGCGCGGGGCGAGGAAGTGGTGCGCCTGCACACGGGCGACCCGTGCCTGTACGGCGCCATCCAGGAGCAGATGGACGCGCTCGACGCGCGCGGCGTGGACTACGAGGTGGTGCCCGGCGTGTCGAGCTTTTGCGGTGCCGCGGCGGCGCTTCGCCAGGAATACACGCTGCCGGGAATCAGCCAGTCGGTCGTGATCACGCGGCTTTCCGGACGCACCCCCATGCCCGCGGGCGAGGGCATGCGCGCCATGGCGGAAAGCGGCTCGACTATGGTCATCTTCCTGAGCACGGGTATGCTCGCCGAGCTTTCCGCCGAGCTTTTGGCCGCGGGCCGCAGCTCCGATGAGCCGGCGGCGCTCGTGTACAAGGCGACCTGGCCTGAGGAGCGCGTGGTGCGCTGCACAGTGGGCACGCTCGCCGATGCGGGCGCGCGAGAGGGCATCGACCGCACGGCGCTCGTGGTGGTGGGCCGCGTGCTCGGAGCTCGCGGCGGACTTGCGCACGACGGCGCGCAAGCGGAGTCGTACGAGCGTAGCAAGCTTTACGACCCTTCGTTTGCCACGGGGTATCGGAAGGCGAGCAGCTAGCGTGGCCTTCGAGCACTACATATATACCGGGACGACCCGCCTGCGCTGTGGCTACACCACGGGGAGCTGTGCCGCGCTCGCGGCGAAGGCGGCCTGCGAGATGCTCTTGTCACGAAAGCCCGTCGGCCGCGTGTCGATCGTCACCCCCGGCGGGCTGCCCGTCGAGGCGAACGTGGTCGACGCATGCATCGGCGAGGGGTGCGCCCAGTGCGCCGTGCGAAAGGACGCAGGCGACGATGCCGATGTGACCGACGGCGTGCTCGTGTACGCGCGCGTGGAACATGCGGGGTCGGGCACGGGTACTGCGGGCAGCAAGGACGTGCCCGCGCACGAATCGGAAGTTTCTGTCGATGGCGGCCTGGGCGTGGGGCGCGTGACGTTGCCCGGGCTCGAGCAGCCGGTGGGGGCGGCCGCCATCAACGCGACGCCGCGCGCGATGATTACTTCGGCGGTGCGTGAGGTGTGCGCCGCGCACGGCTTTTCTGGAAATATTGCTGTGACGATTTCGGTACCCGAGGGTGTGGCCCTTGCCGATAAGACCTTCAACCCGCACCTGGGGATAGAGGGCGGCATCTCCATCCTGGGCACGACGGGCATCGTCGAGCCGCGCAGCCTCGCTGCCTTGCGCGACAGCATCGAGCTCGAGATCCGGCAGCATGCGGCTATGGGGCGGCGCGGAGTCGTGCTCACGCCCGGCAACTACGGCGGGCAGTTCATCTCGGGGCATTTCCACCTAAACGGTGCGCCGGTGGTCTTCATCTCCAACTTTGTGGGCGATGCGATTGATTGCTGCGTTCGCGAGGGATTCACCAATGTCCTTCTTGTGGGACACATCGGCAAGCTGGTGAAGGTCGCTGGCGGCATCATGGACACCCATTCGCGTACCGCCGACTGCCGCGCGGAGATTCTGGCCGCTCACGCGGCCTTGGCCGGCGCGGGCGCGAAGACCGTGCGCGAGATCATGTCGTCGGTCACGACCACGGCGGCGCTCGAGGTAATCGAGGCCGCCGGCGTGGGGGACGCTGCGCGCGCCTCGCTCGCTGCGGCAATCGAGGACAGGTTGCGCCGCCGCGCGGCGGGCGCATGCGACATCGCCGCGGTCGTGTTCGACGCCGAGCGCCGCGAGATTTTCCGCACGTCGGGCGCCGATACAGTTATCGGGGAATTGGGGGCGACGTATGAGTAAAGGCGTTCTGTATGGGGTGGGCCGCGCAATCGGCTGGCCGGGGACGAAGGTGGTCATGAAGGCGCGCCGCTCGCTTGCGGACACGAAGCGCTTTCTTTGCGAGGAGGGCGCCTTCGACGGTGCCGAGCTTGTAGAGGACTGTGGGCTTCCGGGCGAGCGCGTGTACCGCTCGCTTGACGATGTGCCCGATCGGGGCAGCTACTTCTCGACGATGGTGGTGCGCTAGATGAGGGTTTCCTGCATAGCGTTCACTGAGAGGGGGTATGCGTTGGCGGAGCGCACCGCACGCGCGCTTTCCGATTGCGCGCAGACAGGTGAAGATGACCCTGGCTGGGACGTTTCCGTTTCGCGCGGGTTCGGCGAGGGGAAGGTCGACCTGCGCGCATGGACGGCGCTCGCGTGGGAAGCGTCGGACGCGCTTCTGTTCGTGGGCGCGGCGGGCATCGCCGTGCGGGCTATCGCGCCGTATGTCGCCTCGAAGGCAAACGATCCCGCGGTTGTGGCGATCGACGAGGCGGGGCGCTTTGCCGTCCCGCTTTTGTCGGGGCATTTGGGCGGTGCGAACGAGCTTGCGCAAACTGTGGCCCGCGCGGTAGGGGCCATCCCCGTCATCACCACGGCGACCGACGTCCGCGGCGTGTGGGCGGTGGATACGTGGGCGCGCTGTGCGGGGCTCGCCGTTTCGAATCCCGAGGCCATCAAGCGAGTGTCGGCGCGGCTGCTTTCGGGCGGGCGCGTGGCGCTCTATTCCGACATGCCGATTTCGGGACAGCCGCCTGAGGGGGTAGACATTGCGTCCGACCGCGCTCGGGCCGATATCGTCGTGTCGCCGTTCGCTGGCGCGAATGCAGGCGCGTTCGTTCGCGCGGCGGAGACAACGGACGAGGTCGTGCCCGCCGGTGAGACGGGGATGCCGGCGGGCATGCGGGTGCAGGCGCCTGCGCCCGAGCCGCTTCGCCTTGTCGTGCCCTGTATCGTTGCGGGCATAGGGTGCCGTCGCGGTGCGTGCGCCGAAGCGATCGGGGAGGCGTTTCTTCTCGCGTGCGGGCAGGCGGGCATCTCGCCTTTGGCCGTGCGCGAGGCGGCGACGATCGACGTGAAGGCGCACGAGGAGGGTCTGCTCGCCTTCTGCCGCGCGCGCAATATCCCGCTTGCGACGTATTCCGCAGAGGAGTTGTCGCAGGTCGAAGGCAGCGTTTCGCCATCTGATTTCGTGCGCGCGACGGTGGGGGTCGACAATGTGTGCGAGCGCGCGGCGCTCGCGGGCGGGGGCAAACTTATCTTCCCGAAGCTCGCTCACGGCGGCGTGACCGTCGCGTTTTCCAAAGTATCTATCGAACTTTCGTTTAAGGAGCGGTGATGGGAAAGCTCTTCGTGGTGGGGATCGGCCCGGGCGGCCCCGACGGCATGACGATTGCGGCTCGGCGCGCGCTCGAGGCGGCCGACATCGTTGTTGGGTACACGAAATACGTGGAGCTCGCGCTCGCCGCCGTGCCCGACGCGGCGCATCTCGCGACGCCGATGATGCACGAGGTCGAACGATGCCGCCTGGCGCTTTCGCGCGCGCAGAGCGGAGAAGCCGTGGCGCTCGTGTGCAGCGGTGACGCGGGCGTGTACGGCATGGCGAGCCCCGTGCTGGAGCTTGCGGAGGACTACCCCGATGTAGACGTGGAAGTTATCGCCGGGGCCACCGCGGCTCAGAGCGGGTCGGCGGTGCTCGGCGCCCCGCTTGCCCACGACTTCGCGGTCGTGTCGCTCTCCGACCTGCTCACGCCATGGGAGGTCATCGAGCGCAGGCTCGCCGCCGTGGCGAGCGCCGACTTCTGCATCTGTTTGTACAACCCGCGCAGCAGAAAGCGCGCCGACAGGCTCTCACGCGCGGCGAAGATTATGCTCGAATGGAAGGCCCCCGACACGCTCTGCGGCTGGGTACGCAACATCGGGCGCGAGGGGCAGCAGTCGGGCATGTGTAGGCTCTCTGAGCTGGGGGAGATCGACGCCGACATGTTCACCACCGTGTTCGTCGGCAACGCGAACACGAAGCTCGTAGGCGGCCGTATGGTCACGCCGCGCGGGTATCGGGAGATTCCATGCGAAAGGTAACGATCATCGGGGCGGGGCCCGGAAACCCCGACTTGCTCTCGCGCGCGGCGCTCGACGCTATCGACTTCGCCGACGTGGTCATCGGCGCTCATCGCGCGCTTGCCGGCATCGACGTGCCGCCCGACGTGGTGAGATGCGAGCTCGTGAAGACGGCGGACATCGTCGCCGCGCTCACCGATGCGGCGTCGTGGCGGCGCGCCGTGGTCGTGATGACGGGCGATGTGGGGCTGTTCAGCGGCGCGCGCCGCCTGGTGGAGGCGCTCTCCGGCGACGCGCAGGTGGACGTGCGCGTCGTTCCCGGCATAAGCTCAGCGTCTTATCTCGCCGCGCGCCTCGCGCGTCCATGGCAGGATTGGCGCTTCGCGAGCGCTCACGGCGTGGCGTGCGACATCGTGGCCGAGGCCGAGCGCGCAGGTGAGCTCTTTCTCGTCACGTCGGGCGGGGAAGACCCCTCGCGGCTTTCGGGCGAGCTTGTGCAGGCGGGCTTCGGGGATGCGCGCGTGACGGTGGCCGAGCGCCTGTCGTACCCCGACGAGCGCATCACCTGCGCGACCGCAAGTGAAATCGCAGGTCAGACGTTCGACGACTTGAACGTGATGCTTATCGAGTTCGCATCCCGCGCCGCGAGTTCCCGCTGGCCGTACGCTTCCTCGGGCATTCCCGACGAGCTCTTCATCCGCGGCGACGTTCCCATGACCAAGCAGGAGGTGCGCGCAGTCGCGCTCGCGAAGCTGCGCCTTACCGCTACCGACACCGTGTGGGACGTCGGAGCCGGCACGGGGAGCGTGTCGATCGAGGCGGCGCTCGTCGCGCGAGCGGGGTCGGTATGGGCGGTCGAGCGCAACGCGGCCGGCGTGCGGCTCATCCGAGAGAACGCGGATGCATTCGGGTGCGGCAACGTGCATGCGGTCCCCGGTGTCGCCCCCGAAGCGCTCGCGAAACTGCCCGTTCCCGACGCTGTGTTCGTCGGCGGGAGCGCGGGCGAGCTTCCCTCCATCGTGGAGGCAGCGCTCGAGAAGAACTCGCAGGTTCGCCTGTGCGTGCCATGCGTCACTGTTGAGACGCTCACCGAGGCGTGCGCGCTCCTCTCGGGTTCGCGCTTTAAGGGGTTCGAGGCGTGCCAGGTGTCGGCCGCCCGCGCCGAGGCTGTAGGCTCGCACCATCTTATGAAGGCGCAAAACCCCGTGTTCCTCGTCAGCGCGCGTGGTGCAGGTGGGGAAGGCGGCGCCCGGTGAGCACGTCCATCCCGCGCTTCATGGTCGCTGCGCCCTCGAGTGGGAGCGGCAAGACGGTCGTAACGTGCGCGCTCCTGCGCGCGTTCGCGCGCCGCGGCCTTGCATGCGCGGCCTTCAAATGCGGCCCCGACTACATTGACCCGCTCTTTCATCGCCGCGTCGTGGGTGCGCGCTCGGGCAACTTAGACGGCTTTTTCACCGACGCCCCGACGCTGCGCGCCCTGCTCGCACGCGGCGCCGCGGGCGCGGATGTCGCGGTGCTCGAGGGGGTCATGGGCTTCTACGACGGCATGGCGCCCGGCGTGGCCGACGCGAGCAGCTACCAGGTTGCGCGCGACACGGAAACGCCGGTCGTTTTAGTGGTGAACGGGCGCGGGGCGTCTTTATCGCTCGCCGCCGTAATCCGCGGCATCGCCGAGTTCCTGCCTTGTGCGAACGTGCGCGGCGTCGTGCTGAACAAGACGAGCGCCGCTGCCTGCGCCTACGCGGCCCCTGCGATTGAGAAGCACACGGGCGTCGCGGTTTTGGGGAATATCCCCGCCGACGAGGCGTTCTCGCTCGAAAGCCGGCATCTGGGGCTTGTGACCGCCGACGAGGTCGAGCAGCTCTCCGCGCGCATCGACAAGATGGCCGAGCTGGTGGAAAAGAGCGTCGACGTCGACCGCTTGCTCGAAATAGCGGCGACGGCACCCGATATCCGCGAGGAACCTTACCGGTTGGAGCCGATCGCGGGAACGCGGCCCATCGTCGCCGTCGCGCGTGACGAGGCGTTCTCGTTCTACTACGAGGAAAACCTGCGCGCGCTCGAGGACCTGGGTTGCGAGCTGGCCTTTTTCAGCCCCCTGTGTGATAGCGAGTTGCCCCGGGGGACAAGCGCCCTCTATCTGGGGGGCGGCTACCCGGAGCTCCATGTGCGGCAGCTCTCCGAGAACGCGCCGATGCGCGAGGCGGCGCGGCGCGCGGTGGAATCCGGCATGCCGACGGTCGCCGAATGCGGTGGGTTTCTGTACCTGCAGCGCGAAATCGCCGATAGCGAGGGGCGGCGCTGGCCTGTTGCGGGCGCCCTTGAGGGCGCAAGCAAGAACGGGGGAAGGCTGTCCCATTTCGGGTACGTGGAGCTCGCTTCCCAACGCGACGGGCTCTACGGGCCGCGCGGCACACGCATCCGCGCGCACGAGTTCCACTACTGGCAGTCCACCTGCCCGGGCGGCGACTTCTGGGCGCAGAAGCCTCGGCGCGACAAGGGCTGGCCGTGCATGACGATCACCCCGTCCCTGGTGGCGGGCTTCCCGCATGTGTACTATCCTACGAACCCCGACGTTGCGCGCGCGTTCGCGTCTGCCGCAGCGTCGTTCGCAGAGAGGAGACGGCATGGCTGAAGCAACCGAAACCGCGCTTGCCTGCATCCGCGAGGAAGTCGAGCGCGCGTTCTCGTCGGCGCCGGGTGCCGTGCTCGAAGCCGCGCTCTCCCGGATCGCGCCCGCAGACGAGTGCGCCCGCGCCGCCGCGTACGCCGCGTGGGATTCCATCGCGCACCCCTTGGGGGGATTGGGCGACTTTGAAGACGCCGTCGCGTGTATCGCCGCAGCTCAGGGGAGCGCCGAGGTGGCCGAGTTCCCCCGTGCGCTCGCGGTATTCTTCTCCGACAACGGGGTCGTTGCCGAAGGCGTGTCGCAAAGCGGGCAAGACGTGACGCGAGCCGTTGCGCGCAACATGTGCGAGGGGGCCACGAGCGCCTGCCGCATGGCGGCGTTCGCGGGTGCCGAGGTCGTGCCCATCGACGTGGGTATGGCCCGGGGCATAGAAGACGCGCGCATGGTGCGCGCGAACGTGCGGCGGGGGAGCGGCAACATCGCGCACGGCCCCGCTATGTCTCGCGATGGGGCCGTGCGCGCGATCGAGGTCGGAATCGCCGTCGCGTGCGGGCTTGCCCGTGCCGGCGTGCGCCTTCTCGCCGCGGGCGAGATGGGCATCGGCAACACGACCACCTCGGCGGCGGTGGCCGCAGTGCTCCTCCGGGCGGACGCGCGGAGCCTCGTCGGGCGCGGCGCGGGGCTCTCGGACGCCTCACTCGCGCGCAAGCGCGACGTGGTCGAGCGTGCTATCGACGCGAACTCGCCCGATCCCGCCGACCCGATCGACGTGCTCTCGAAGGTGGGCGGCTTCGACATCGCGGCGATGTGCGGCTTCTACCTGGGGGCCGCGGCCTCGAAGGCGCCGGCGCTCCTCGACGGGGTCATATCCTGCACGGCGGCCCTGTGCGCGGCGCGCCTGTGCCCCAACGCCTTGGGCTACCTCGTGGGCACCCACGCATCAAGCGAACCCGCAAGCCAGGAACTCCTTCGCGAGCTCGGCATAAAGGCACCCCTCGACGCAGGCATGCACTTGGGCGAGGGCGCGGGCGCCATGGCGTATCTGCCCCTTCTGGATTCGGCGTTGCGCGTGTACCGGGATGGGAAGACGTTCACGGCGACTGGCATGGCTGCTTACGAGCATTTCGAGGCCGGGAAATGACGGTGACGCTCGTTATCGGCGCCGCCGCGAGCGGCAAGAGCGCCTACGCCGAGTCCCTGTGCCTCGGGCACGACGGCCCCCGCGTGTACCTGGCAACGATGGAGCCCTTCGGGGAAGAGGGCGCCCGCCGCATCGCGCGCCATCGGGCGCTGCGCGAGGGCAAGGGGTTTTCCACCCTCGAGCGCACGCGTGACGTGGGCGCCGCAGTCCCCGGGCTTCCGCGCGGCTGCACGCTTCTTTTGGAGGACGTGGGCAACCTGGTTGCGAACGAGCTCTTCGCGGAAGGCGGCCTGTCCCCACGTGACCCCGACGCTGCGGCGCGCGAGGTGCTCGGAGGCATTGAACGGCTCGCTCAGGCTGCTGCGTATACGGTGGTGGTCACCGTCGACGTGTTCGCCGATGGGATGCGCTACGATGAAGGGACCGAGGCATGGAGGCGCGCGCTCGCGCGCGTGAACGCGGGCGTGGCGGCGCTGGCAGACCGCGCAGTCGAAGTGGTATGCGGGATTCCCGTGTGGATGAAAGGCGAAGGACCTACAAGGTGAAGATAGTAGAGGCAATCGGCGCGGCGTTCGGAACGTTCTCGCGCATCCCCGTCCCGAAATCGGCCTGGACCGATTTCGGGTCAACCCATGCGCTTGCCGCGTTTCCCCTGGTGGGCCTTGCAGAAGGCTTCCTCATGACGGCGTGGGGACACGTTGCGAACCTGCTCGGCGTGCCTGCGACCATCGTCGCGGCCGTGCTCGTGGCGCTGCCTGTGGCGGTGACGGGAGGCATCCACCTAGACGGGCTCTGCGACACCTCCGATGCGCTTGCAAGTTGGGCCCCGCGCGAGCGAAAGCTCGAGATCATGCACGACCCGCGGGCGGGCGCCTTCGGGGTCATCGGTGTTGTTGTGTACCTTATTCTGCAGTTTTCCCTTTTCACCGCGCTGCCACTTACGGCGGGGGCGTTCCTCGCGCTTCTGTGCTCGCTCGTGTTCTCCCGCGCGCTTTCGGGGCTCGCCGTTGAATGCTGGCCTGCCGCGCGTGCGGACGGCATGGCCGCGGGGCTCTCGCCTGCGAAGAAGCGCGCGGCGATCGTCGTGCCGCTTTGCGCTTTCGCTGCGGCTTCGGCTGCAGGGATGGTCGCGTGCGCTCAGGCCGTCGGCGCCCTTATGGCGGTGGCGGGGCTTTTGGCGCTCGCGTGGTACCGCCATGTTGCCCTGTCCCGCTTCGGCGGGGTGACGGGGGATTTGGCCGGATGGTTTCTGCAATGGGCCGAGCTCGCGATGCTTGCCATGCTTGTGGCGGGGGGCATGCTCCTATGATGCTCGTGGTAGGTGGCACGCATTCGGGGAAGAGGACCTTCGTGCGCGAAAAGCTCGGGTTCGCGGCGGACGATTTCTTCGACGCGGCGCAGCTTGCGGAGGGCGGCGTGCCCGCGGCTTTTGCCGGCCGCGTTGCGTACCGTGTTGAGGAACTCGTACGCGCGCTCGACGCTGACCGGGCCCTCGAGCGGCTGATCGGCTTCGACGTAGTGATTCTGCCCTTGGTCGGCTCGGGGGTCGTCCCTATGCGTGCGGAAGACGCCCAATGGCGCGAGCGCGCGGGGCGCCTGGGATGCGCGCTCGCTGCGCGCGCCGACGTCGTCGTGCGCATGACGTGCGGGATACCCCAGGTCATCAAAGGAAACCTTGCCGATGCGCCTCGAGGGACGCAGGGCGCGGACGCGCCTTTGGAAGTCGTCTTCGTGCGCCATGGTGCCACGGCGGGCACGGAAGACCATCGCTACAGCGGGGCGGGCACCGACGAGCCCCTGTCGAGCGCGGGCGAGCGCGCTTTGCGCGACCTCGCGTGCGATCGTGACGTGTTCCGTGTTATCACGAGCGGCATGGCCCGCACCGACCAGACGGCGCGCATCCTCTTCCCGAACGCGGAGCTTATGGCGTGCCCCGGTCTGCGCGAGATGGATTTCGGCGACTTCGAGGGGCGAAGCGCCGCCGAGCTTAAAGAGGATGCGCGCTACCGCGCCTGGGTAGACTCCTGGTGCGAGACGCGCTGCCCGCATGGCGAGGGCAAGAGCGATTTCACCCGCCGCGTCGTCGCGGCGTTTCGGGAGGCGTGCAAATCGGAGCGTGCCCAGGGGAGTGGGCGCGCCGTCTTCGTCGTTCACGCGGGTACCGTGAAAGCGCTGCTCTCCGAGCTTGCTGTCTCGAAAATGGGATACTTCGACGTGCATACCGAGCCGGGCGGCGCATGGGCCGCCACCTGGGATGGGCGCTGCCTTCGCGACGTTCGCCCCGCTTCGGGGGGCGATGCCCGGTGATGACGATTCTTGCCGTCGCCGCTGGGTTCGCGGCCGACCTTGCCTTCGGCGACCCGCGCTGGCTTCCCCATCCCGTCGTCGCCATGGGGCACGCGATCACATGGGCCGAAGGCCGCCTGCGGCACGCGTGCCCGCAAACGTCCGCGGGCACGCGTGCCGCAGGGCTTGTGCTCGCCGTGGCGCTTCCGCTTGCATGTGGGCTTTTGACCTGGGGAATCCTACATCTTTGCGGCATGGTTCACTCCGGCTTGCGCTTCGTGGTCGAGGCATGGGCGAGCTATCAGATTCTCGCGACATGCGAGCTGCGCCGCCAGAGCCTGGCCGTGGCCCGCGCGTTCTCGAAGGGCGGCCTTGTCGCGGCGCGCGAAGCCGTCGGGCTCATCGTGGGACGCGACACGTCTGTTCTCGACGAGCACGGCGTCGCGCGCGCCGCCGTGGAAACGGTGGCGGAGAACGCGAGCGACGGCGTCATCGCGCCGCTTTTCTACCTTATGATCGGGGGTGCGCCCTTGGGCATGGCGTACAAGGCGGTGAATACGCTCGACAGCATGGTGGGCTACAAAAACGAGCGCTACATCGACTTCGGCTGCGCCTCGGCGCGCCTCGACGATGCGGCGAACTGGATTCCCTCGCGCTTATCGGCCTTGCTCATGATCGCCGTGTGCCCGATCGTCGGTCTCGACGCGCGCGGGGCGGCGCGCATCTGGCGCCGCGACAGGCGTCGCCATGCGAGCCCGAACGCGGCGCAGACCGAGTCAGCGTGCGCGGGCGCGCTCGGGCTGCGTCTGGCAGGACCCGCGGTGTATTTCGGCAAGCTCGTTGAGAAACCGACGATAGGCGACGCGTCCCGCGAAATCGAGTGGGGCGACATCGCCCGGGCGACAAGGCTCATGCTCGCCGCGTCCGTATGCGCGCTCGTCGTCTTCGGTGCTGCGCGTGCGGCGGTCGTGCTCGCCGTGGGGGCGATGGCATGAGGGAAGACCACGCCGCGCCCCGGGCTTCCGGGGGAATCCTGCGCGCCCGTGCGCATGGGGGTAGCACGCAATCGCTCGGCATCGCTTGCGAAGGGGGCGCCTCCGACCTCATTGACTTCTCGGTGAACGTGAATCCGGCAGGGCCCTCGCCGCGCGCCCTCGCCGCAGCTTGCAAGGCGCTTTCTCGAATCGACGCCTACCCCGATAGGGAAAGCCTCGCCCTCGTTCGCGCCCTAGCGCGCGCCCAGGGCATACCCGAAGATACTATCGTCTGCGGCGCGGGCGCGTCCGACATCATCTGGCGGCTCGCCGCGGCGGTGCGCCCGAAACGCATCGTCGTGTGCGCGCCGACGTTCTCTGAATATGCGGAGGCGGCATCGTACTACGGCGCATGCGTGCAGGAGTTCCCGCTCTCCGAAGCGGACGACTTCGACGTGCCCGCCTCCTTCGCCCGCTCGATTGAGGGGCCGGGAGACGTGGCGTACCTCTGCAATCCGAACAACCCGACGGGGCGCCTCGTCGACCCCAGCGTGATCGATGCCGCGGCTTGCCGCTGCGAGCAGGTGGGCGCGCTGCTCGTCGTGGACGAGTGCTTCCTCGGATTTGCGCCCGACGCCCGCGAAAGGAGCGTGGCTGCACGCGCCGCGCGTTCGCGCCATGTGGCCGTGCTCTCCGCGTTCACCAAGCTCTACGGAATGGCGGGGTTGCGGTTGGGATATCTGATCACCGGAAACGCCCAACTCATCGAGGGGATTCGCCGGGCGGGGCAGGCGTGGCCCGTCTCCTCGGTCGCCGAGGCCGCGGGCATCGCCGCCCTGGAAGACGTTGAATACGTCTCGCGCACGCGCGATGTATTGGCAGGCGAGCGAGCGTGGCTTTCCCACGAGCTCTCCTCGCTCGGGCTTTCCGTCGTGCCGTCGGATGCGAACTTCCTTTTAGTCCGCACGCCGGCGAAAGACATCCCCGAGCGCCTGTATAAACAGGGGGTTTTGGTTCGCACGTGCGACTCGTTTTCGGTGCTGTCCCGTTTCTGGTGCCGCGTCGCGGTGCGCACGCGCAAGGAGAATGCCCGGCTTGCGATGGCGTTCAGCCGCGTGCTTCGGGCGGAAGGCGCATCGGGCGAAGGCGAACCCGACGAACGGGGCGGCGCTTCTTGCAGCGGCGCTATGGCGGGCGCGGATGGCCGAGGCTCGGCGAAGGAGGTCGATACCCGTGGGTAGGGCGAAGCCCATCATGATCCAGGGCACCATGTCGAACGCGGGGAAGAGCCTGCTTGCGGCGGGGCTGTGCCGTGTGCTTTCACAGGACGGCCTGCGCGTGACTCCCTTCAAGAGCCAGAACATGGCGCTCAACAGCGGTGTCACGGCAGACGGGCTCGAGATGGGGCGCGCCCAGATCATGCAGGCCGAGGCGTGCGGCATCGCGCCCGACGTGCGGATGAACCCCATCCTTCTCAAGCCCGAAAGTGACCACCGAAGCCAGCTCATCGTGGCCGGCAAGGCGCAGGGAGCCTTCGCTGCGAGGGACTATTTCGCGCGAAAGAAGGCGCTCATGCCGCAGATTGTGGAGGCGTTCGATTCGCTCGCGGAGGAAAACGACGTCATCGTCATCGAGGGCGCCGGCAGCCCCGCCGAAATCAACCTTTCCAAAAACGACATCGTCAACATGGGGCTCGCGCGCGCCGTGTCCTCCCCCGTGCTGCTCGCGGGCGACATCGACCCGGGCGGGGTGTTTGCCCAGCTCTACGGCACGGTCGCCCTCTTTGCGCCCGAGGATCGCGCGCTTTTGCGGGGGCTTGTGGTGAACAAGTTCCGCGGCGATGTGGAAATCCTGCGCCCGGGTTTGGCCCCGCTCGAGAAGATGTGCGGGGTTCCCGTCGTGGGGGTCGTGCCGTATCTTACGCTCGACCTGGACGACGAGGACTCGCTCGCGCCGCGCCTATCTGCCCGCGAGGCGCGCGGCGTCATCGACGTCGCCGTCGTGCGCCTTCCGCATCTGTCGAACTTCACCGACTTCGACCCGCTTTCGCGCGTGCCCGGCGTGGGCGTGCGCTACGTTTCCTCGACGACCGATCTGGGCCGACCCGACCTGGTGGTGCTTCCCGGCTCGAAGACCACGCTCGACGACGCGCGCTGGCTTGCGGCTAGCGGCATCGGAGCCTGTGTACGCGCGCTTTCGGGCGCCGGCACGCCGGTGCTCGGCATATGCGGAGGCTACCAGCTTTTGGGAGACGAGCTTTCCGACCCGCACGACAGGGAAGGCGCTGGCACCGCGCGCGGGCTCGGGCTCATCCCTGCAAGTACGGTGTTCAAGGAGGAAAAGCGCCTCGCCCAGTCGGAGCTGCGCATCACGGGCGCCCAAGGCGCGTTCTCGGTGTGGAACGGCATGACGGCGCGCGGGTACGAGATTCACGACGGCGAAACGACCGTCTCCTGCGCCCCTGCGGGCACGATTGGCGGCAAACCAGAAGGCGCGGCCTGCGGAAACGTGTTCGGAACCTATCTCCACGGCCTGTTCGACGAACCGGGGGTGGCACTCGCCCTCGCGCGCTCGCTCGCGCGCATGCGCGGCCTGCCCGAGAGCGTCGTGGGTGCTGAGGGCGCGGTGTCCGCGGCCGATCACCGTGCGCGCGAGTTCGACCGCCTGGCCGACTCCGTGCGCGGGGCGCTCGACATGGAGTATGTCTACCGCATTATCGAGGAGGGCGTATGATCCACGTGTATCATGGCGACGGCAAAGGCAAGACCACGGCGGCGATGGGGCTCGCCCTTCGCATGCTCGCCGCAGGCCGCCGCGTCGTCGTTGTGCAGTTCCTGAAAGACGGCGAAAGCGGGGAGGCGCGCCTGCTCGCCGAGCATTTCGGCGTGCCCGTGTTCGCGGGGAAGGCGTCGGACAAGTTTACCTGGTCCATGACGTCGGAAGAACTTGCCGCGACGCGCGAGTTGCACGATGGGAACCTCGCTTCCGCGCTCGCCGAGCTCGAGGGCGCGCAGGAGGGGCTGCTCGTGCTCGACGAGGCGCTCGACGCGCTTTCGAAGGGGCTTGTCGACGAGGCGCTCGTGGACCGCGCGCTCGATATGTCCGCGCGCGGCGTCGAAGTAGCGCTCACCGGGCGCGCGCCTTCCCGCAAGATCGTGGAGAAGGCCGACTACATAACCGAGATGCGGTGCGAGAAACACCCCTACGAGCAGGGGATATGTGCAAGGGAAGGAGTGGAGTACTAGATGGATTCCAAGGAGATGGCGCCCGGCGACATCGAGCGGCGCAGCTTCGAGATCATCACCGAAGAGCTCGGCGGCCGCACGTTCCCGCCGCTCGAAGAGCCCGTCGTGAAGCGCGTCATCCACACCACTGCCGACTTCTCGTACGCCGATTCCCTCGTGTTCACCCATGACGCCGCGCACTGTGCGCTCGACGCACTGCGCGCAGGGGCCACGGTGCTCACCGACACGAACATGGCACTCGCAGGCATAAGCAAGCCCGCGCTCGCGAAGATCGGCTGCCAGGCCGTGTGCTACATGGCCGACCCGGATGTCGCCGCAACGGCGCGCGCCGCGGGCACGACTCGCGCCGTTGCGAGCATGGACAAAGCTTGCGGCATCGAGGGTCCGCTCATCGTGGCCGTCGGCAACGCTCCCACAGCACTTCTGCGCCTCGCCGAGCTCATGGACGCGGGGAAGATCGCGCCCGCGCTCGTCGTTGGGGTGCCGGTTGGGTTTGTGAACGTGGTCGAGGCAAAAGAGGAGCTACTCGCGCGACGCGTGCCGGCCATCGTCGCGAGGGGTCGCAAGGGCGGCTCGACCGTGGCGGCCGCCATTATGAACGCGCTGCTCTACCAGATCACGCGCCCAGGCGGCCCGAAGTGACGGCCCCCGCATCCGCGCCGGCGCTGCGCATCTTCGCCGGCACCACCGAGGGCCGCCTCCTGTGCGAATGGGCGAGCGGGGCGGGAATCCCCGCCCGTGCCTACGCGGCAACCGAGTACGGAGGCGAGCTTTTGGGCGAGCTTCCGGGCATCGAGGTGCATGCGGGCAGGCTCGACGAGGCCGACATGGAGCGTGAGCTTTCCGGCGCGCGCATCGTCGTCGACGCCACGCACCCCTTCGCTACGCTCGCAAGCGGCAACATCCGGGCCGCTTCGCTCGCCGTGGGTGCACGATGCCTGCGCCTTACGCGCCCGGTCGAGGCGCTGCCCAAAGGCGTCGTGTCGGTCGCGTCGATCGCCTGCGCGGCGCGCTTTCTCTCCGAGAACCCGGGTCGCGCGCTTCTCACGACGGGGAGCAAGGAGCTTGCTCCCTACACGCGCGTCGCCGATTTCGCGGAGCGCTTCTTCGTGCGTGTGCTCCCTCTGCCCGGTGCTATAACGAAGTGCATCGACGCGGGGTTTTCGCCGTCGCACGTCATCGGCATGCAGGGGCCCTTCACCCGCGAGCTCAACGAGGCGATGCTTCGGCAGGTGGGCGCCCAGTGGCTTGTGACCAAGGACTCGGGAACCGTAGGCGGCACGGCCGAGAAGATCGCCTCCGCGCGCGACGTGGGAGCGCGCTGTATCGTGGTCGCCCGTCCCGCCGAGGGAGGCGGGGCCCTTTCGCTTAGGGAAGTGGAAGACGCGCTCTTACGGGAGTTCGCGCGCTAGGCGCTCGCCGCGCATGCGTGCCCTCCCGCCTGCGAGGAGGAGCGCCCCGAGCAAGCTCGACCCGTACAAGCCTGTCATCCGCCAATCGCTCGAGGACGACGCACGGAACTGGCGCAAGCAGCCCTTCAATAAGTTGCGGTGAAATAGCGTCTGTTTTTGCTGCTAAATAGCATATTCAGTCCCTAATTCACCGCAACTTGTTGGTGGTGGCTTACTGGTAGCGTAGGCATTCCACCGGGTCGAGCTTTGCTGCACGGCGAGCGGGGTAGAAGCCAAAGATTACGCCGATGCCGACCGATACGGCAAACGCGATCAATACTGTTGTAATGGAGAAGCTTGGCGTGATCGTCCCGGTAGCTCCAAACTCGCTCATGATGCCCGAGCTTGCGGCAAAGAACGTGAGTCCCCATGCCAGCAGATAGCCAATCAGGACACCCAACAGTCCGCCGGTGACGCACAGCGCCGAGGACTCGGCCAAAAACTGCGCGGTGATATCGCGACGACTTGCGCCCAGGGCACGGCGAATGCCGATCTCACGGATGCGCTCAGTCACGTTGGTGAGCATCATATTCATAATGCCGATACCGCCGACAAGCAGCGAGATGCTGGCGACAGCGCCCATGATGAGCGAGAACGCGCCCATAAAGGAGTTGAGTGCATCGATGGCGCTTTTCATGGAGGTCGCCGATACACTGTCGTACTCGTCCTCCTCCTCGATGCCCTTCATCGCGCGCACCTTGGACTCGATGGTTTTGCAGAGCTCATCCATGTCTGTGCCCTCGGCGGCAAGAGCCGTCACGCTGGGGAATGAAGGATTTTCGTCGCCAAACAGGCCTGAGATGGTTTCGCGCGGCATATACAGCGTGAGCGAGCCCATGGAGTCGTTGCCGCCATCAATCACACCTACAATCTGCACCTCGCCGTTGGACACCTTGATGGTTTTCCCCAGCGCATCCTGTTCGTTGCCGTAAAGCTGATCGGCGCCGCCGCGGCTGATGAGCGCCACGCGCGAGCCTGATTGGGACTCGGCCTGGGAATAGGTGCGCCCCGCAACGAGCTTGCTGGCCCCCACGGCGTCGAGCATGTCGCTATCGACACCCTGTGCCATGACGGTATAGCTTTTATCGCCGGTCTTGTACTCGGTATACGCGCTGTCGACAATGCCGATCTGCTCTATCTGCGGCACCAGTTTTTGAAGCTTCTCGATGTCGGACTCGGTGAGTTCTTGCGACGAATAGATTTGCACCATGCGTGCCGCATTGAGGCCCAGACTGTTGACCAGGCTGTTTTGGATGCCGCCGATGAGCGAAGTCATGGCGATAACCGAGGCGATGCCGATGACAATGCCCAGGATGGTGAGCAGGCTGCGCCCCTTGTTGGCTTCGAGCGAGTGAAGGGCTTCCTGGATGAGATCGCGGGCGCTCATGCCATCTCTCCTTTCGGCGGGTTGGCGGAGGCGGAAATCCTGGGCAGGCTATCCACGGCGCTGCGCAGGGTCCGCGGTGCATGTGGAATATACGCGCCATCGTGAATGCGACCGTCGCGGATGGTCACGGCACGGTCGGCCTCGGCGGCGATGCCGGGGTCGTGTGTGATAAGCACGATGGTTTTGCCGCGCTTCTGGAGCTTATGGAAGGTTTCCATCACAAGCGCTCCGGTAGCGGAGTCCAGGTTTCCCGTCGGCTCGTCGGCCAGAATGATGGGCGGGTCATTGACGAGGGCGCGCGCGATTGCGACGCGCTGCATCTGGCCGCCCGAGAGCTCGGATATGCGGTGGTCCCAGTGGTCGACGGGCAGCGTGACAGCCTGCAGCGCGTGCACGGCGCGCATTTCGCGCTGGCTACGGGGCACATTGGTGTAGGCCAGCGGCAGCATCACATTTTCGATAACCGACAGGCGCGGCAGCAGGTTGAAGCTCTGAAAGACAAAGCCAATGCTCAGGGCGCGAACTTCGGTGAGCTCCTCATCATCGAGCTCGGCCACGTTGAGCCCTTGCAGGTAGTAGTCGCCCGCCGTCGGCTTATCCAGACAGCCTAGGATGTTCATGAGCGTCGACTTGCCCGAGCCCGAGGGGCCGGTGATAGCGACGAATTCGCCGGGATTTACCGCCAGGCTCACGTTGTGCAGGATGTGGGCGCACCCCGCCACGCTCTCAAAGATGCGGTGCACGTTGCGGATGTCGATAACGGGACGCATTACATGCCCTCGTCGGCAGACATACTGCCCGAATCCGCACCGTAGCCGCCGTCAGCCGTTGCGTCCGCTCCGGTGTCCATGACGAGGGTGTCGCCATCGCGCAGCTTGGTAACCGGAACGTTGGGGTTGATCTCGTTGCCCTGGTCGTCGCGCTTAACCTGTGTCTTGCCGACTACGGCTTCGTTGTCGTTTTGCGTCACGACGGTCACCTTCACGCGATGGGTTTGCTTGCCCTCGTCATCGGTTGCGACGTTGACGTAATAGTGTTCGCCGTCTTCGGTCATGAGCACCATCGTCGGCACCATCACCACGTCGTCGAGCTGCTCGGTCACCACCGAGACCTCGGCCGTCATGCCCGGCTTCAGGCGCGCGTCGGGCGCCTCGATGAGAATGTCGACGTTAAAGGTCACGCTGCCGCCGCCACCGTTGGCGGCGTCGGAGTTTGCCACCGACGCGATAGCCGTGACGGTGCCCTGGCTCACGATATCGGGAAACGCGGGATACGTGACGTTGGCGCTCTGCCCAACGGCGATCTTGGCGATGTCCTTTTCGCCCACCTGCACGGTCACCTTCATCTTAGATAGGTCGGCGATCTGCATGCACTGCTTGCCGCCGCTCGTATCGCTTTCGCCCATGATCATGCCGCCTGTAACCGTGGCGCCCACTTTGGCATTGAGCTCCACGATGTTACCCGAGCTCGGGGCCGTGACCGTGCGACTGGAGGCCTTGGCGTTCGCCTGGTCGAGGTTTGCCTGGGCTGATGCGAGGCTGCGCTGCGCGGCCGATACGGCGTTCGTGTCCACTGATGCGGCGGAGACGCCAGCCGCTGCGGAAGCTCCCTCGACGTCCGTCGTTGGGGTGGCCTGCGCAGCAGCTGCGGCTTTCTGCGCGTTGGCGAGGTCTTCTTGAGCGGCAGCAACTGCACGCTGCGCCTCGGCAACGTTGCGATCGAGCTCGTCGTTTTTAATGGTCATAAGCACGTCGCCCTCGTTGACGGATTGGCCTGCCTGCACGTTGATAGAATCGACCGTGCCGTCGACAGAAGGGGAGACCACTGAGGACGAAATGGGTTTGAGCTGGCCTTTCGCCTCGACCGTTGTGGTAAACGTGCCCTCGGTCACCATGTCGGTCACAGGACCGCTAGCGCCCTGTGGCTGCACATTGATAACAAGGGTTGCAACAATGGCAATGAGCGCGACGGCACCCACGACGCCGGCGGCAATACCGCGTCGAATCAGCTTTTTGCGTCGACGTTCGGCGCGTTTTGCCTTGAGCTTGGCATATGCCTCTTCATCGGAAATCTCGGCCGTATCGTTCGCGCGTCCGCTCTGCTTGTCGGCATGTACGTTTGTAATCAGAGGAATCGTTTCGGTGGCACCTTCGGGCGTGTGCTCGGTATCATCTGGGCCCGGGGTGATCGTGGGGACATTCGGCATAGCGTCTCCTTTATAGAAAGAACCTCGATAATTATATGCGCCCACCGGTTGGGACGGGCGCATAGAACGGTTTCTTTCGGAACTGTTAGATTGGTCGCAGCAGCTCCACGTTGTAGGAATGCGCGCGTTGCACTACGAGTGGACAACCACGCACAGGCCGACTTTGATGCAGTCGTGAAGTGCCTTGGCGTCTGCCAGGCGCAGGTTGATGCAACCGTGGCTGCCGCACCACTTGTACGACTCGGCGTTATCGAAGCTCTTGTCGTTTTGCCAGGTGGCATCGTGGAAGCCGATCATGTTGCCCTCAAACGGCATCCAATAGCTTACCGGGCTCTCGTATTTGGGCTTACCGGTCTCGGGGTCCTTGGCTCCGATTAGGGTGCTGCCGCCGTCGTTGCTGTTGATCTGCCACACGCCCTCGGGGGTGGCGTCTTCGCCCGGTTTGCCGGAAATAAAGTTGGCCTCCCACACGATATTGCCGCTCTCGTCGTAGTAGCGCGCGTGCTGCTCGGACAGGTCGACATCGATATATGCCTTCCAGTCGGGTTCACCCTTTGCGGTAAAGGTGTCGGCTTTCTGGGAGTACTTGATCTCGATTTCGCCGGTCTGCTTGTTGTTAATGGCGTCCTCGACCTGCTTGGCGAGCGAGCTGCTATCGATAGACCAACCAAAGTCACCGCCTTCGACGGCGCACTGCTTGCCATCGGCGCGCGTCCACCAGCGAGTGGAGCCCACGGTATTAAAGCTGTTGGCGAGCTCGGCTGCCCAGCTGCTGATCTGTGACGTATCGAGCGTGGGGTTGGCCGGATCGGCAAAGCTGATCCACTGCAGCACGGAAGCGCCATCAACCTTGCCGGCATCCTCGCCGTTGAGCTTGAGGGTCACGTTGACGCCCAGGAAGTTGTTGGCGGCATCGCATGCGGCCTGAATCTGATCATCGGTCAGCGTTCCGTTGAGCGGCTCATAGGCATCGTTGCCGAGCTTGGAAAGATCTACGGTCTCGGCCAGCGATGAAAGCTCGAGCTCGGCATACTTAATGACATGCTCGCGGTTGAGTTTTTCGTTGGAGCGCGCCTTCTCGACGGTAAACTTGCCGGCCTGCTCGTCATAGGAACTATTGGCCTCGAACGTTCCAGAACGGCCCTCGTTGAACTCGTCGATGGCGCTGCCCAGATCCTCCTCAAACTGTTTTTGGTTGAAGGCGTCGGAAAGCATGGACAGGTCGACGTCTTGATCAAGATCGACTTCGTTGGAGGCAGCGGTTGTTTTGGTCTTGCCACTAAAAGACTCTACGAGACGGACCGGCCAGATAAAGGCTTCGTTGTGGCTGATGATCTCTTTTGCGGCAGCCTCTCCGTCGACGATGGGTTCATCGGACTCGGGCTGAAAGGTCCAGCTAAAGTCATCGCCTGTCACGGTGAGCTTATAGTGCTTCCATGCCGAGTTGACCTTGGTGGCGGCAGACGAAGCGTTGGAGAATGAGACGTCGACGCCGGCGATGGTGGTGTTGGGGTAGGCTAGCTGCGAAAACGCAACGATGCCTACGATATAGACAATGACGATGAGACCCAGGACGACAAAGAGCGTCGTCTTTTTGCCCGACTTATTGTTGCCAGCGGACTTGCGTGCGGGACCGCGATCGCCTCGAGCGTGCGTGGGGGGCTGCTTGGGCGCATTGCCGTTTGCCTGGCGCTGATGACGTTGTTGACGCTGCTGTCGCTGTTGGTTCGGGCGTTGGGAAGCGTTTGCTGCACTACGCTGCTGACCGTGGCTCGGCGCGATAGGACGCGGCGACTGAACGCCGCCGGTGTGCTTGCTCGGCTGCTGCGGATCGGGAATCAGTTGAGTTCGATCGTTTTGCGACATCGTATGCATATCCTTCGAATTTCGCCTTGCGGCTCATCGTGTTTTTACTGGGCTTGCATTATAGCGATTGCCCTGCTGTTTGTGGTACGGAAACGGTGGCATTCAAAAGAGGTGGGACATTTGTCCCACCTTTGAGTTGTTCTTAGCCGTTATCCGCACACACCGCATTTTGCACAGGCTGAAAGTGCGGCCGGAGCCTGCGCGATGCCGCCCTTTGCCGTCTCGCGCAGCGTGGCCGGCAACGCGTG
>DBFOIV010000227.1:0-2900 GCA_048489175.1 Collinsella sp.
GCATGGGGGCACCGGACTCCACAGCCCCTCCACCTGCGGAAACGAAGTGATGGCCAGGTGCCGGGAGCTATTTCCGCGTTGCGCTAGCTGCGGAAACGCGGGGTCCGTTCAGGCTGTTGCGTTGAGATTGAAAATCAACCATCGATCCGGACGCCCCGCCCCAAAAAATCTATCGAAATGGGCTAGCAATCGATGATGTGCAGGTCATGTGGCGTCTTGGTGAAGGGCTCGTAGCCGTTCTCGGTGACCACGCCGTAGTCCTCCAGGCGCACGCCACCCACACCGGGCAGGTACACGCCGGGCTCCATGGTGACAACCGAGCCGATCTCGATGGTGTTCTTGCTGCGGTTGAAGTTGGGCAGCTCGTGGATGTCGATACCAACGCCGTGGCCCAAGCCATGGTTATAGTAATCGCCATAGCCGGCATCGCCGATGATCTTCTTGGAGAGCTTGAAGATATCGTTACCCTCGACGCCCGGATGGATAGCGGCGACGCATTCCTCGTGCGTGCGGCGCACGAGTGCGTACAGGTCGACCTGCTCCTGCGTGGGCTCGCCCATCACGACGGTGCGTGTCATGTCGGAGCGGTAATCACAGTAGCCCGCGCCGTAATCCATAAGAACGAAATCGCCCTTCTCGATCACGCGGTCGCTCGGCACGGCATGCGGGTTGGCGGTGTTGGGACCGCTCGCCACGATGGAGCCGAAAGCAAGGCTGTCAGCGCCGTTGGCGAACATAAAGTTCTCGAGCTCGTTGCGAACCTGCTTCTCGGTCATACCAGTCTTAATAAAGCCGAGCATGTGCTGGAAGGCGGCATCGGTGATCGACTGTGCATGGCGCATGAGCTCGATCTCCTCGGCATCCTTGATGGCGCGCATCTTGCGGATGTCGTCGTGCATCAGCGGCAGCATGCAGGCAACGGAGCGGTCCTCCAGGCCGCGCTGAATACCCTGGTAGAAGTTAATCTGCATATCGTCCTCGACAGCGCAGACGCGGCACTTGTTGGCCGCGATCTTGCCGGCGACCCAACCGGGGATGGTGCCCTCATCCATGTCGTAGACCCAGGGGCTGCCGGCGGGCGTGTTCTCCTCAAAGCTGTTGAGGTAGCGCGAGTCGGTGTGGAACAGGCACTGGTCGGCCGTAATAAACGCCGCGTGCGGGAATTCAAAGGTGTAATCGAAAACGCCCTTCACGCCCGTAAGCCAACGAAGGTTGGCCTCGTCGCGCACCACGATGGCGTCGTAGCCACGCTCGGCCATCAAGGCACGGACACGCTCGATACGACCGGCAGGACCGGCAGCAAACTCAGACATGCAGATTCCTTTCTTGTTGTCTCTATATAGACGGAACGGGTCTCAACCGAACGACGGAATCGCATACGATCCGCAACCGATTGAAAACCCGCCCCTCAACATGATACGAAAGACAATGGAAGTCAATAAATCTTAGAGAAGTTCTTTACGAGAAGCCAAGTAGGCGTGAGCATGGCGCTCAAGAACCTCGTCCTCAACGTTCGTTAGGCGAATTGCGCCGAGTGCCGCGGGCAGCGGCAGCATGCTGCGGTTTGAGCGCGCGAACTGCTGTCTGCGGAACTCCTCGATATATGCGGCAGGCTCCAGATCGAAGGCAAGTTCCTCGATACCAAAGTCCTCCAGACAGTCATCGACCTCAAAGACGTAATCGATATCGAAGTCGCAGGCGTCGTGGGCAAGGCGCGCCTCAAAGCGCATGCCCTCGGACAACAGCTGGTAGGCAGGGACCTGCGAAGCGGCATCGCCCAAGCAAGCGCGCAAGGTACGCTCCCCCGTCTTGCCAAAATCGAGCGCATGGCGGGCGCTCGGGTTCGTGGCCATCAGTACGTCCTTGCGAGCAGTCTGAGACCATTGAACGGCATTGACGAGCGCGACCTCCTCGCCCGCGAGAATCTCGGGGACGGTCTCAATAAACTGATTCCAGCGGGACTTGCTGCTCGAAAGCATGGTGCCAACAAGTACCGCATAGCCGAGCTTGAGGTCCTCGGGGTCCGCCTCGCGAACAAGGTCGAGGTCACACACGACCAAGCCCGGTTCGGGACGGAACGCGATGGCGGGAAGCGCATTGGCCGACGAAGCGACGAGCGGCTTCATGGTCGTCGCGACCGTGAGCATTGCATCGAAGGTCGTCGGCAGCAACGCGCACTCGGTTCGGCCACACCACTGGTTGGCGCACCAGCTAACAACCGAGCAGGTCGCTGTGTCGCCGACAGCGACAACGAGATCGTCGCAGGTAATGCCGTTAGCCGAAAGGGCGCCAAAGACGGCATCGGCATCGGCCAGCGTAGCACCGGCAGGCGAAACCTCGAGGACTAGCGGCGACACGACAAAACCGGCGTCGACCAGCGCATGCTCGACGACTTCTCCAAAACGCTCGGATGTGGCGGTGTTCCAAACGACCATCGCGCGCTTAGGCTTGCCCACGGCCGAGGCAAACATACGCGACAGCTCATCGAACGCACCCAATCCGACACGGACATCGACGCTGCGGTTTTGGAAATTGATCAGTTGACGGCGAATCATAGCAGCCCACGCTCCAAAAGCATCTCGGCACAAAGGTAGGAAACGTCCTCGAAGGACTTGTTGCGAATATCAAGGGTAAGGTCGGCAGCCTGGCGATACAGCGGACGGCGATGCTCAAACAGGCGCGCGGCATGCTCAGGCGAGCGGAAATCGGGGCGCGTGTCGGACCGACGAATCTGGCGAATCGAATCCTCGAAGTCGCCCTCGAGGTACACGCACGTACCCATTTCGTGCATCAGCTCAATATTCACCGGTGTCTCGACGATACCGCCCCCGCACGAAACCAACAGGCTGCGCTCACTTTGGAGCGAACGGAGCGCCGAGGTCTCGAGCTCGCGAAAACGA
>DBFOIV010000228.1:0-14481 GCA_048489175.1 Collinsella sp.
ATGGGGGCACCGGACTCCACAGCCCCTCCACCTGCGGAAACGAAGTGATGGCCAGGTGCCGGGAGCTATTTCCGCGTTGCGCTAGCTGCGGAAACGCGGGGTCCGTTCAGGCTGTTGCGTTGAGATTGAAAATCAACCAGACCCCGTCGCTCGGTTGCCATATCGTTGTTTGTTGCGCTTGCGGTGGCGAGTGCCTTTGTCGTAGCGATAGCTGGCTGTTCTGGGCGTAATGGCGAAGCCTCGACGTCTGCATCAAAAGGTCTGGACGCCTCGCAGGTCAAAGACGACGACCTCAAGACGCTCAACGTCGGCAGCGACCTCTATCCACCGTTTGTGTATACCGACGAGTACGGCGATATCGTTGGCCTGGATGTTGAGATATTGACCGAGGCTTTGGCCCGCATTGGTTACAAACCAAAGTACCAGCTGATCGATTGGGAAAAGAAGAACGAGCTGCTGGCGAGCGGCGAACTCGATTGCGTCATGGGCAGCTTTAGCATGACGGGTCGCGAAAACGAGTATCGTTGGGCCGGCCCGTACCTTGCGAGCCGCCAGGTGGTCGCGGTCGATCCCCAGAGCGATATCTACACGCTTGCGGATCTTGAGGATAAGGTCGTGGCGGTTCAGTCCACCACCAAGCCCGAGGACATTTTGCTCAATCGTACAAATGAAAACGTTCCGCAGATCAAGGAACTCTACAGCTTTTCGGACGGTTCATACCTGAACCCGGCGCTCGTCGAGGGCCTGGTCGACGCTATCGCCGCGCATGAGTCCTCGCTGCTCACCTACGAAAAAGACTATGGTGTGACGTATCGTATTCTGGATGAGCCACTGCTAGAGGTCGGTTTGGGCACCGCTTTCGATATCAACGATACGCGCGGCATCGACGTTAAGCTCACTCATGCCTACCAGGAAATGCTTGCCGATGGCACCATGGAACGTCTGGTGTCAAAGTACTTTGATGACCCTTCGCCATTTTTGAATATGGAGGGCCTGTCATGATCGATGCACCCGACCACGCCGCTCAGGAGCGGGGCAATCGTTCGGCAGGGGTATGGCTCCTTGTCGCTCTGCTGGGGATAGCGCTCTCGGTTGTTGCCGGCATGATGAGCTACGGTTACACGACGGCCCAAGCCGAGCAGCGCTTTGCCGACGTTGTCGATTACTTGGCGACGCAGAGCCTTTCCTACGATGCATTTAATAGCGCCTATACGACCAAAAACCTGATTCGCGTTATGGAGATCGCCGGAGAGACAGCGCGCGATATGGAGCGCGACGGTTCGGTGGATAACGCTACGCTGGAGCAATATGCCGACCAGTTCAACGTGAGCGCACTGATCGTGACGGACGCATCGGGCAATTTGGTGTCCGAGTCCTCGACGGATGGCGTGGGCTACGAGTCGCTCGCTACGTATCTCAAGGAAGCACCCGTGCTGGAGGTGGCAGCCTATCCGCTTAAGTCCTATACCGCCCGCATCACACTTGCGGATGACTCGGTCGCAGACATTGGCTGCGTGACCCGGCAAGATGGCGAGGGCATCGTTATCGCGGTAAGGCATCAGAGCGCGAAGGCAGTTGCAAGCAATACGCTCAAGCTGCAGAGTCTGCTCGGTGGTTATGAGACCATTGACAGCGGCAATATCGTGATTGAAAGCGATGGCAAGGTCGTTGCGACCAATGCCGTTGAACCCACTGTATTGGGCGTATTCGATCTGCCTGCGACGGACGTCTTCATTGTCGACGGTATTAAGGATCGATGCCTGGCCGGTAAGGTCAAATTGATTAACGCCGACGGCGAGTGGTATTTGGGCACATTTGGAAAAGCGCGCGGGTTCTACGTGTACACCTATGCCTCGGCGCGGCGCTACTTTGAGGTCGTCGCGGCTGTTGCTGCCGGCGTGCTGGTGCTCTACAGCGGTGTTGTAGCCGTTGTTGTGATGGCGCGTCGCCGCGCTGACCGTCGACGTTTGACGGACTTGCTGCAGCAGGAGCGCGACTATGGCGACAAGCTGGCAAAGGCGGCGCGTGAGGCCTCGTCTGCCAACTC
This sequence comes from Collinsella sp., assembly GCA_048489175.1. Classification (GTDB taxonomy): domain Bacteria; phylum Actinomycetota; class Coriobacteriia; order Coriobacteriales; family Coriobacteriaceae; genus Collinsella. The sequence continues at coordinate 2,048 of DBFOIV010000228.1, forward strand.
GGCAAAGACGGAGTTTTTGCGCCGCATGAGCCACGATCTGCGCACGCCCATCAACGGCATTCGCGGCATGGTCGAGGTTGGCGATGCCAATGCGGACGATCTGCAAAAGCAGACTGAGTGCCGTTCAAAAATCTGGACGGCATCGGGACTGCTGCTCGACCTTGCCAACGAGGCCCTGGATATGAGTCGCCTGGAGAGCGGGCAGGTCGACCTGAACCTCGTACCCATAAATTTGGTGGCCCTCAACTGCGAAGTGCGCGATATTCTGGAGCGCCAGGCCGAGGAACGTCTGGTTACAATTATCTGCGACCAGCAGACGCTTAATCATCCCTATGCGCGGGTGAGCGTGACGCACCTCAAGCGCTTGTTGCTTAATATTGCCGGCAATGCCGTCAAGTACAACCGCCGAGGCGGCTATGTTCGCCTGGTGTGCCGCGAGGTGGAGCCAGCGGATGGCGTCCCCGTCTATGAATACACGATCGCCGACAACGGTATTGGTATGAGCGAGGAGTTCCAACAGCACCTCTACGAGCCGTTTTGCCGCGAGGAGCAACAGGTGAAGGCGCTTCATCGGGAACTGGCCTGGGCGCGCCTATCGCAAAACAGTTGGTCGAGCTTATGGGCGGAACCATGAGCTTTTCGAGCACCTTGGGGCAGGGGACGACTTTTACCATCCGCCTGCCGTTCGAGAAGTGCGACCGCTCCGAGATTCCTCAGGCAGTGCGCGTGGACGCGGGAGACGGTGATGCGCTCCAGGGCTTGCGCGTTTTGCTCGTAGAGGATAACGATCTGAATGCCGAGATCGCGCAGTTTACGCTCAGCCGTGCCGGTGCCGTCGTGACGCATGCTAAGGATGGCGAGTCTGCCGTCGAGATGTTTGCCGCGAGCGTGCCGTACGAGTACGACGCGGTGTTGATGGACATCATGATGCCTGGCATCGATGGCCTTGAGGCCACGCGTCAGATTCGAGCACTCGATCGCGAGGATGCCGCGACCACGCCGATTATCGCCGTGAGTGCCAACGCCTTTGCCGACGACCGCAGGCTTTCGCGTGAGGCGGGCATGGACGCGCACCTGAGTAAACCCGTGAGCTCGCAAGAGCTCGTCGAGGCGCTAGCGCACATCGCCGCCGACGCTTCATAAGCATATGGCCCGGTTCCAAGGTGGGTTGGAACCGGGCCATATTGTTATTGATGAGACCTGCTGAGGGGCTTACTTTTCCTGAATCTGCTTGCCGCAAAGATGCTCAATCGTAATCTCGTAGAGCTGGACGCCCTTAATGTCCTTGGCGATTTCCTCTTCGACTTCCTCGGCAGAGGGGTAGTACTTAAGTGCGAGCTGGCGGACTTTATCCTCGATAAACGCGGGAGTGTCATTCGCCAGGCGACAGCGGCCAAAGACCACGGTGCTCATAACGTAGGGAGCCCAGTCACCGTCCTTGTACCACTCGTTGCCGTAAACGGTAAAGCAGACCTTGTCATCGCGCTTGAGTGCGTCGACCTTGTGGCCAGCTTTGGCGCCATGGAAATAAATCTTGTCGTGCTCGGTGTCAAAGAAGTAGTTGACGGGAATGGCGTACGGGTAGCCATCGTCGCCGTTGACGGCAAAGACGCCGCGCTTGCAGGTAGCGAGCAGTTCGCGCGCTTCCTCGTCGGTGATGGCGCGTTTCTTTCGACGTAAGGGCCTAAACATCGTTGGCTTCCTTTCTGGTCGTGCGTGGTGGTTGAGCACAAACTATAGCGAAACGGATCCGTTTTTCTTGATGCGGGCGAGTATGTTTTTGAGCTTGTTAAAGTCGAGCGGTTTGGACAGATGGGCGTTCATGCCGGCGTCATGTGCCGCCTTGGCGTCCTCGGCAAAGGCGTTGGCGGTGAGCGCGATGATGGGGATATCGGCTGCATCGACCTTCTCGCTCAGACGAATCGTGCGGGTTGCCTCATAGCCGTCCATGTCCGGCATCATAATGTCCATCAGGATCGCATCGAAGCTGCCGGCGGGATGCGACAGGTACAGATCGACGACTTCGTTGCCGTTGGCGGCGCGGGTGACCACGATGCCCTCGGATTCTAGCAGCGCCTGGGCAATCTCGGCATTCAATTCGTTGTCTTCGGCGAGCAGTACGTTCATGTCGGCGAGCGAGCAGTCGAGCGCCCCCTCGACCGTATTCGCCCGCGCCTGGGGGTTCTTGTCGATATCGAGCGGAATCTGGACGTTGAACGTACTCCCCACGCCAACCTCACTCGAAATCTCAATCGTACCGCCCATCAGTTCAATAAGCGACTTGACGATTGGCATGCCCATGCCGGTTCCTTGGAACTTGCTGCGCGCATCATCACCTTCTTGGGCAAACGGTTCATAGATATGCTTTAAAAACTCGGGAGCCATGCCAATGCCAGTATCCGAAACACTAAAGCAAAAGAGCGCGCGCCCATCATCGAGTGGCTTGGTCTTTGAACTAAAGGTGACGGAGCCGCCGTGCTTGTTGTACTTAATGCTGTTGTCTAACAGGTTGATTATGATCTGTCGGATATGGGTGGGACTGCCGATCATGTATGGCCCCGTGGCGTACGGCAGACTATTGTCCTGCATTGTGATGCCGTTATCGGATGCGCGGAGCTTGCACAGCACCAGCGTATCGTCACAGAGCTCTTTGAGGTTAAAAGGCGCATGTTCCAGAGTTAGCTTGCGGTCTTCGATTTTGCCCATCTCGAGGATGTCGTTGATCAGCGAGAGTAGGTGATTGGCGGCAACACGCGCCTTGGCGCGGCTTTCGCGGGCGGCCTGCATGTCGCCGTCTTTCAATTCCTCAATTTCGATAAGACCCAGGATGCCGTTGAGTGGCGTACGGATGTCGTGGCTCATGCGCGTGAGGAATGCCGTCTTAGCGGCGTTGGCGGCATCGGCTTTTTCGCGCTCGGTTCGAGCGCGCACGAGCGTCCAGATGAGCAGGACGATGCCGACCGACAACATACCGATGAGGGCAGCGGCAATAGCGGCGCGGTTGCGATAAAGGAATCGAAGCGTGTCGGATTCCTGGGCTGTGTACGACGTGGAGGAGTAATTGCTTGCGGAGAGCGATTCTCCGGCATTGATGATGCCCTTGTTGATGATTCCCAACAGCTCGGGCTTTCCGCGCGAAATCCAGCACGAGAGCTCACAGGTGCCAGGGAGCTCGACCGTCTCGTAGCCCTCGAGATCATGACGGTCGCCAATGGTTTTTACGCGTGAACTGGGAGCGACGATGCAGTGCGCCGTTCCCTTCCTGAGGGCGTCGAACACTTCATCGCCGAATTGGTATTCGGTTACGGTCGCTGTGGGGAACAGACTTTCAAGTGCATTTTTGTTGATAAACGATGATTTGGTGCAGGCGATGTTCTGGAGGTCTTTGTTCAGGTTGCTGCCGGTGTGGATGGCAGTGAGGGACATGGTCCCCAACGATACCGACTGCACAACGCCTGTTTGCTCGGCAAACCAGTAATCTCGGTATACCGGCAGCGCAACGTCTATGCTTCCCTTTGACAGGGCCTTTGACATCATCTTGTAGCTATCAAAGGCGACGGTTTTGACCGTAATGCCAAATTTATCGTGCAGCGTCGTCGCAAGCGATGCGAGCGAACCTTCCATTTCGCCGTCTTCGTCTTCGTTACAGTAGGGGAGTTTGCCTGTAATGTAGCCGAGCGTGATGGTGCTGTCATTTGCTTTGAGCCAGGAACGTTCGGGACCGTTGAGCGATGATGAACCGCTGTTTTGGGCCGAGTAGTTAGATTTGACTTCGTCGATATAGCGTGGGTTGACGCGGGCGATTGCTGTCATGGCGGCATTGATGTCGTCCAACAGGTCGGGGCGGCTTTTGGGAACGGCAAAATAGTAGTCGCTCGAGCCGATGTAGAACATGGGGGAGGCACTGGGCGACGAGGTCGTGTCGTTCATGATGACGGCATCGACTTCGTCGTTTGCGAGCGCGTCAAAGAGATCGGATCCTCCGTCATACTCCCTGTATGTGCAGGTGATTCCTTCGTTGGCGAGCCACTGCTGGCCAACGAAGGTTTGCATAACGCCGGGGTTGCAGCCGATGGTAAGGCCTTGGAGCGCTTGGGGGTCACCCTTGGCTAGATCGTCGCGATCGGGCCTGGCATAGATGTAGTAGCGCTCGGTGCCCTCGGGGTTCGAGGAAAAGAGCAGCTTTTGGGCGCGTTCCTCGGAGCAGGAGATGTTGGGCATGAGGTCGATCTCGCCCGCCTCGAGCATGTCCATAAGTTCGGTGAAGGTGCCGGAGACGTATTCGTACCGCCAGCCGGGCGTGTAGTACGACAGGGTCTGGAGGTACTCGTAACCCCATCCCGAGAGACGCTCGCCGGGGGTGCCGTCCTGGAAGCCCTCGTTGTTGACGAGCCAACCAACGCGGACCGTCTTGACTGGCTGATCGGTGTTGGCGGCATAGACGGGGGCGGGCGCGGCGGCGCTCAGCACGGTAAGCGCGACAAGCACGATGACCAAGGCGCGAGATATAACTAAACGAAGGGCAACGGTAGCTCTCACGTGCAATCCTAACGAATCGAGACAATACCGCATAAAGATACCAGCTCAGCCTGCCTAGCCGGCGGCTGCACCGCTAAACGCTCCCGCCCGGCAGTTGGGGACAGTCCCTTTCTGCCGGCACAAAAGGAACGTCCCTAACTGCCGGTTGTGGGACAATACCGAGCAAACGTGATTGGGCGTCTGGGAAAAGGGGTCGCGATGAACAAGTTGAGGACGCTTGCCGACGTGTTGCGCCAGGCTGGCTTTGCGCGCATCACGGGCCTGTTTCTTATCTTTTACCTGCTATGTTCGACGGCCGTCTGGCTGTCCGAGCCTACGACCCTCACCTTTGGCGATGGACTTTGGTTTAGCTTCGAGACGGTCTCGACCATCGGCTTTGGCGATATCCCGGCCGAAACGCCGGTTGCCCGCGCCATTACCGTTGTCCTGAGCGTTATCAGCATCTTCTACATCGCCATGCTCACGGGTGTGGCGGTGAACTACTGCAATACGCTCATCAAGCTGCGCCAAAAGGACACCATGGCGCGCTTTATGGACGATCTGGAGCATTTGGAAGAGCTCGATCGTGACGAGCTCGCCGACCTGTCGCGCCGCGTGCGCGAGTATCGTCGACGCCAGCGCTAAAACGAACGTCGTGCGCCACAACAAGGGGGACTGAAATGAATATCACCGTGTATCTGGGCGCCAGTGCCGGCAATGACCCGGCATTTCTGCCCGCGGTACAGGAACTAGGCAGCTGGATTGGCGCCAACGGACACGCGCTGGTATACGGCGGGTCCAAGTCGGGACTGATGGGCGCGCTCGCCGATAGCGTACTCGAGGCGGGTGGACACGTGACGGGTGTTGAGCCGAGCTTTTTTATCGAGGCCGAGTTTCAACATGACGGTATCGACGACCTCATCGTGACGAGCGATATGGCCGAGCGTAAAGCCAAGATGATCGAGCTTGGCGATGCCTTCATTGCCTTTCCCGGCGGGACGGGCACGCTCGAGGAGATTGCCGAGGTTATGTCCGCGGTGTCGTTGGGGCACCTGAGTGCTCCGTGCATCCTGTATAACCTGGACGGTTACTACAACGACCTCAAGGCACTGCTCGGGCACATGATTGATAAAGGGCTATCGAGCCCACGGCGCCAGCAGGGCATCTACTTTGCCGACGATTTGAGCGAGATTGCTTCGATTATCAACGGATAAGTCTTGAGCCTGCCCCACTATGGCTCCCAATGGTGCCGTTCGCGGCGTGGATGGTTGGCTCGTTCGGGCAACGCTCGCTCTACAATAAAACGCATCTATGTCGACTTTGACCGCGGGAGGACCCGATGGATAACCTTGCCAAACCCACAAACCGCGCGCTGTTTTTAGTTAGCGTTGCCGTGACCGGTGCGTTCGCAGGTGCCGCGGTCTGGCTGTTCTTTTTTGCGATGGAGCACGGTATCGACTATCTATGGACCGAGATTCCGCACGCGCTGGGCGTCGCTTCGCCCGAGCTCGCGAACGGCCCGTTTGGCTTTTTGCCGTACCCGTTTTTCGTCTGCATGCTGGGCGGTCTGCTGATTGGCCTGTACGAAAAGATGACGGGCACCAAGACCGATGACCTTAACCAGGTCATGACCAAGGTCAAACAGGATGGGTGCTACCCCTACGAAAATCTGGGCAAGCTGTCGCTTGCCGCGCTGTTGCCGCTGCTGTTTGGCGGCAGCATTGGACCGGAAGCTGGACTGACCGGCGTCATTGCGGGACTGTGCAGCTGGGTCGGCGATCGCATGCGTCGCTTTGGAGCCGAGTTTAGGGAACTCACGCTGCTGGGTACCCAGGCTGCCCTGACGGCGCTCTTTACCGCACCCGTCTTTGGCTTTGTGGCTCCGCTCGCCGGTAGCGCCGACGGCCAGGGTGCCAATGATGCTGAGGACTCCGCATCCGACGAGATCACCATCAAGCTCCCCAAGGCGCAAAAGGCCGTGGTTTACGGCATTGCGATTGCCGGCGGTCTGGGTACCTACCTGCTGCTTGGCCAGCTTGTGGGCGGCGGCATGGGCATGCCGAGGTTTGAGGCCGCCGAGGTGGGCAACCTGGAGCTTGCTTGGCTCATTCCTCTTGCGCTGATCGGCACGGTCTGCGGCTGGCTGTACTTTGTCTCTGAGCACGCGAGCGAAGCATTTGCCCATGCAATAGGGGAACGTCCTGTCGTCAAGGCCATGCTAGCCGGTCTGGCGCTCGCCATCTGTGGCACGGTCCTGCCCTACACCATGTTTGCCGGCGAGACCCAGGCCGGTGTGCTCATGGAAACCTACCTGACCATCCCCGCCGGCATGCTGATCGCGACCGGTCTTGTTAAGGCCATGCTGACGCCCGCCCTCATCAACCTTGGTTGGCGTGGCGGCCACTTCTTCCCGGTTATCTTCTCGGGTGTGAGCTTGGGCTACGGCCTTGCCATCCTCACCGGCGCCGATCCGGTCTTTTGCGTCGCCGTCTGCACAGCCTCGATGATGGGCGCCGTCATGCGCCAACCCGTTATGGTCGTGGGCCTGTTGCTCATGTGCTTCCCGCTCAAAGGCATCGTCTGTATGATCATCGCCGCCGTCATCGCCGCCGGTATTCCGTTGCCCAAGCCGCTGCGCAAGTAGCACGGCGGCGCACGGTCAGTACAAACATCTCAAGTCCGGTGCGGGCGCTGTGTCACGGATTTGCGGGTGGACTGGATTTCGTTCGGTATCGGCGCTACTTCCAAATTGCAAGCGCGGCGGTGCCCAGTACGATGAGGACGAGACCGATGGCGCTGCGGCGGGAGAGTTTTTCGTTGAATGCCAGGCGCGCAAATAGCACCGATACGACAATCGATAGTTTGTCGATCTGCACCACGACACTCACCTGGCCTGCAGCGATGGCATAGTAATAGAGCAGCCACGATGCTCCAGTCGCGATGCCCGATGTTGCGAGAAATGTGAGTTCGCGCCGGTCAACGTGCGCGACCTGCTCCAGTTTTCCCTTGGCTGCCACGATTGCCCATGCCATAACCAGTACCACGCAGGTGCGGATTGCCGTGGCCAGGTTTGACTCGACGCCTTCGATGCCGATCTTGGCGAGGACGGAGGTGAGTGCCGCGAACACGGCGGCGCCGAGGGCGTAAGCGAGCCAGGTTCGGTCTTGCTGCTGCTCGGGTTCGGCGGACTGCTTCTTCTCGATCATTAAAAACGTGCCGAGGGTGATGACAGCGGTTCCCACGAGCTTAACCGCAAGGTTGCTCGTCTCGTCAAAAAGCGCGATGGCGACCAGCGCGGCGAGCACGGTGCTCATCTTGTCGACCGGTACGACCTTATTGACATTTCCGATGCTCAACGACTTAAAGTAACAGATCCACGAAGCACCGGTAGCGAGTCCCGAGAGGACGAGAAAGAGCCAGGATCTGGGTTCGATGCTGCCAATGGTTCCAATGGATCCAGAAATGCCCGCCATTACCCAGGCGAAAACGAGCACCACGCAGGTGCGAATGGCCGTCGCGACATCGGAGTCGGTCTGCTTGATGCCGCATTTGGCCAAGATGGATGTGATGCCGGCAAAGAATGCTGACGCAAATGCTGCGACAACCCACGACACGGGTGCGGTGCCTCCTTGGATAATGGGTTTATCCTGCGAGTTTTATGGACATGAGGATACCGCCCCGCCATGAAGGTTTGATATGGCCGCGGCGAGACGGGGGTTATGTTCCGGGGAGCCATTTGGTGAAGGCTCGAATTGTCGATATGCTGTCGACTTCTCTTTGGTTTCCAAGATCTAAACGGCATGCTTCGAAGGGCGGCGGCGTTGTTGCTGCTTCGTCTTATCTAGTAAATGAGGTGGGGTGCCGCCCAAGTCCTTTAGCTGTCGATTACAGATCGCGTACTCGATAGACCTTGGTGCTGACGGTGCAGCTGATTGCACATAGCGCGAGGGCCAGCACGGCAATTCCTGCGCACAGACAGCCCAGAACGGCAGGATCGGGATTCGCTCCGGCAATCGACATGAGCCAGTTGCTGATGGGGTTGGAGGAGCTCAGCGTGGCCATGGCAAGGCACCCGAGCATGGCAAACAGGCCAACGGATAGGCGCAGCGCCTCCATGTGACCAAATCGAAAGAACAGCGGCTGCGCCAAAAACACCATCATGAGGGAGATGAGCATCGATGCTGCCGAGGCGATTGCGATTTCAAAGACAATCTGTCCCGTCAACGGGATACCCGCGCTGTTGAAGAGCGGGAAGGAGACGATGCTCAGAAGCGCGGCGGCGCACGCCGTGACAGCCGAGAAGACAATGATGCTCAGGTAGCGTGCGCAGATGATGTCTTTACGCGAGAGAGACAGCGTTGCGCGATAGCGCTCCCAACCGTTTTGATTGTCGAAGCCGGCCAGCGACCTCATGACCATGATGGGTGACATGGCACTGACCGCGCAGGCGCCAGCGCTCATGCCGGAATCGCCGTCCGATGCGTTGGCAAGGGTCAGCACGACGAATATGAACAAGCCGACACCCGCAATGCTTGGGGCAAGCGAGCGAACGATGGCGAGCTCGGACATAAAGGCGCGTTTCATTTCGAAGCCCCTTTCAGCGTGAGGCGAAGATAGTCATCAATGGTTGCCCGATCGCAGGGAATCTCGGGAAAGGCCTCGAGCGCTTCGCGACGGTTGGGCACGAGCACGTCCACGCTATAGGCGTGGTGGGCGGCACGGGCGCCTTCGACGCAAGCCATAAGCTCGGCGGCCTGTGCTTGGGTGCAGTGGGCGATGCCGGCGCGGTCGGTAATGTCCTCGCGCGGCAGGTCAAAAATAATCGAGCCATTTTCGATGCAGATGACGCGATCGGCGGTGCGATCGAGGTCGGACGTAATGTGGCTCGAGAGTAACACGCTGTGCTGGCCGTCGGCGACAAAGGCAAGCAGCTCATCAAGCAGTTCCTCGCGTGCCATGGGATCGAGGCCCGCGGTGGCTTCGTCCAAAACGAGCAGCTTGGCATTGTGGCTGAGTGCACAGGCAAGCTGCAGTTTCATGCCCATGCCGCGGGAGAGGTCCTTGACCTTTGTCTTGGGATCGAGGCCAAATCGGTTGATGAATCCGGCGAACGTTTCGCGGTCCCATGTGGGGTACGCCGGTCCTACGAGCGACTCGATCTGGCCCACCCTGAGCGTGGAGGGGAAGGGGCACGTGTCCAGGACAAGACCGACGCGGGAGCGTAGATGGCGTTGCGATTCATCGGGCGCGTCGGCGCCACAGCGCTGCCCAAACAGGTGCACCTCGCCGGCATCGAGCTTTATAAGCCCGAGCGCGGCGCGAATGGTCGTTGTCTTGCCGGCGCCGTTTGCGCCTACAAAGCCAACGATCTGGCCGGGCTCCACAGCGAGCGTGACGTCGCGTAGTGAAAAGCGGTCGCTCACACGGCGTGAGATGCCTTTGAGTTCTAAAAGGTTTTGCATGGTATAGCCTTTCTTTCAGATGGCTACTGCATGGTTTCGGGGGCTACCAGGTCGAGCATCTCGTGCAGTTTGTCGCGCGTGACGCCCAGGGTTTCGGCTTGGCTCGCCGCTTTCGCAAGCAGCTCTTCGATATGGCAGAGCTGGTTTTCGCGCAAAAGCTCCTGGTTGCCCTCGGCGACAAAACAGCCCTTGCCCTGCACGGTGTAGATAAACCCGAGTTGCTCCAGGTCGGCGTAGGCGCGCTTGGTGGTGATGACGCTCACGCCAAGATCGCTCGCGAGTGCACGGATGCTGGGGAGTTTGGCTCCCGCAGCGAGCGTGCCCGATAAGATCTGAGCCTTGACTTGCGAGGTTATCTGCTCGTAGATGGGCTTGTCGCTCGAATTGGATAGGATGATGTCCACAGTGGCTCCTTAGCTGTTGGGCTACACGTGTATATAACCGGTAAGCACAGTATATATACACTATGCACAGTTATGCAAGAGGTAAATACGGATTGGGCCGGCTACCCAGGCCCCAACTGATGAATTTGTCCTGATAGGCGCCCTATGGCGAGGTTTCGCGGCTACAATAGTACGGTTACATCGACGTAATGCACTCAATGCAAGAAAGGATCCGCATGGCAAGCCTGTCGGATGAAATCTCGTCGCGCCGCACATTCGCGATCATCAGCCACCCGGACGCCGGTAAGACCACGCTTACCGAGAAGCTGCTGCTCTATACCGGCAGCATCCAGACCGCCGGCTCGGTCAAGGGCAAGAGCTCGGCCAAGCATGCCGTCTCGGACTGGATGGACATCGAGAAGGAGCGCGGTATTTCCGTTACTTCTTCGGTGTTGCAGTTCACCTACAACGGCGCCTGCGTCAACATCCTCGATACCCCCGGCCACCAGGACTTTTCGGAGGATACCTACCGTACCCTTATGGCCGCCGACGCCGCAGTCATGGTCATCGACGGCGCCAAGGGCGTCGAGGCCCAGACCAAAAAGCTCTTTAAGGTCTGCACGCTGCGCCACATTCCCATCTTCACCTTTGTGAACAAGCTCGACCACGAGGCCCGCGATCCGTTTGAGCTCATGGAAGAGATCGAGAATGTCCTGGGCATCAATACGTATCCCATGAACTGGCCGATTGGCAGCGGTCGCAACTTCCGCGGTGTATTCGATCGCCAGACCCGTCGCGTTATCGCCTTTGAGGGCGACGGCCACGCCAACGCCACCAAGAAGGTCGCCGAGGTCGAGGCCGAGCTGGGCGATCCTTCCATGGACGAACTCATCGGCGAGGAGAACCATAAGAACCTGATGGACGACATCGAGCTGCTCGATGGTGCCGGCGACGAGCTCGACTTGGATGCCGTGGCCTGCGGCAAGCTAAGCCCGGCGTTCTTTGGCTCGGCGCTCACCAACTTTGGCGTGGAGCCCTTCCTCAAGGAGTTCCTGCGCCTGGCCCCGACGCCGCGCGCCTATACCGATACGCTCACCAACGAGCCGGTCGATCCCTGCCGCGACGACTTCAGCGGCTTTGTGTTTAAGATCCAGGCCAACATGGACAAGAACCACCGCGACCGCATCGCCTTTGTGCGCATTTGCTCGGGCAAGTTCGAGCGCGGCATGGACGCCTTCCACGTGCAGGGCAACCGCAAGCTCAAGCTTGCCACGGGTACCTCGATGATGGCCGATGACCGCGCCATCGTGGACGAGGCGTATGCGGGCGATATCGTGGGCCTGTTCGACCCGGGTATCTTTAGCATCGGCGACACCGTGTGCTCCGGCAAGCGCCACGTGCAGTATCCGCAGATCCCGACGTTTGCCCCCGAGATGTTCGCTCGCATTACGCAGGTCGATACGCTCAAACGCAAGCAGTTCGTCAAGGGCATGGAGGAGCTTGCCCAGGAGGGAGCTATCCAGATCTTCCGCGAGCTGGGTGCCGGTATGGAGAGCGTCATCGTGGGCGTGGTCGGCGTGCTGCAGTTTGAGGTACTCGAGCGCCGCCTCAAGGCCGAGTACCGTGTTGAGGTTCGTCGCCAGCCGCTGCCCTATACGGACATCCGCTGGATCCAGAACGACCCCGACACCATCGATATCCCGGGCCTTTCGCTCACGCGCGACACCCTGCGCGTCGAGGACATGCGCGGCGGCAAGCTGCTGCTGTTCACGAGTCCGTGGAACGTGGATTGGGCAACCGACCACAACCCCGACCTTATCCTGTCGGAGTTTGGCAACGTGGCCTTTTAACGCATCGGCGCGGTGACCCTGCGGGGCTGCCGCGCCATTTACTTGCCTGATGCCGTGTGAGCGGCTATCATACCCACCGTCGTCTCAAGACCGGGGCGTCCGAGCAGTTCGGGTCCGATATCCTGCTCGTTAAACCTAAAACCAAAGGAGTACATAATGATCAAGAAGGTCATGGAGGACTACAAGGTCCTGTTGCGGAGCATTCCCGCGGCAACGGTTTC
>DBFOIV010000229.1:0-2583 GCA_048489175.1 Collinsella sp.
GGGCGTCGTCGACAAGTACGTCAAGGATCCCGAGCTGCGCGCTAAGGTGCATCGCCTGGACAAGGAAGGCAAGGGCGCCGACCCTTCGTTTATGAAGGGCGACTTTGTCTTTAACCGCTGGCTGCGCATGTGGCACACCAAGCTGCGCCACTTTAAGCTGTTCAAGACGTATTACAAGTAGATGAGCGCGGCGCCCGTCCGGTTTGCATCGGGCGGGCGCGGGTATGATACGCGCAATTGCGCAAGCGTCACCAAGGAGGCGGCGATGGAAAAGCTGGGAGTTATCGGCGGCATGGGCGCCGAGGCCACGTCGTATTACTACGACCAGGTGGTGCGTCATACGGCTGCTGCCTGCGATCAGGAACATATCGACATGGTGGTGCTCTCCAAGTCGACCATGCCCGACCGCACGTTGGCCATTAAGACCGGCGAGCATGCCAAGCTGCTGGCGACCATGAAAGAGTGTGCCCAGGCACTCGAGTCGCTGGGCTGTGCGCACATTGCCATTCCCTGCAACACGTCGCACTACTTCTACGACCAGATCCAGTCGTTTACGAAGGTGCCGATTATCCACATGCCGCGTGAGTCGGTGCGCTATGCCCTTGCGGGTGCGGTGATGGGGGAGTGCGAGTTCGACCCCAACCTGAGTATGCCGGCCGAGCCGGTGCACAAGATTGGCATTATGGGAACCGATGGAACCGTGGGCGCGGGCGTCTACGGACGCGAATGTAAGGCTGCGGGTGTTGAGGTTGTCTATCCCAGCGAGAAACGTCAGAACGATGTGATGTCGCTTATCTACGATGACGTGAAGGCCGGACGTGAGCCCGATATGGATAAGTTCGACCGCGTGATGTGGGAGTTCGCCCGTAGCGGCTGCGACCGCGTCATTCTGGCCTGCACCGAGCTCTCGGTGCTGCAGAAATACCGCGAGATGCCCGAGATTACCCTCGACGCCATGGACGTCTTGGTGCGCGAATCCGTCATCCGCAGCGGCGCCCCCTACCGCCAATAGCCCTCGATCTGCCAAAAAGGGACAGGTTTATTTTTGGTAGGTATTATCTGGGGAAACAGTAAAGGCCTCGGCTCGTTTGGTGCGAGCCGAGGCCTTTTGCGTTGGGTGGTTGCTGTCGGTGGTGAACTAGAACAGGAAGCCGATGGCGATGAGGGCGATGCTGACGATGAGCACGGCGATGTCCAGACCCTTGATGGGATAGCGCTTGTACGAGCTGGCGCGTGTGCGCAGATAGAAGCCGCGCTGTTCTGCCGCCAAGGCTGTGGCATCGGTCCTGCCCACGCTCGAGATGAGCAGTGGCACGCACAGTGGCAGCATGAGCTTAAGCTTCTTGATGGGGTTCTTGGTATCGTACTCGACGCCGCGTGCGGTCTGCGCCTCCATGATGGCATTCATCTCCTGACCAAACACCGGTACAAAGCGCAGCGCCGTGGTAAAGGTGAAGGCATAGCGATACGGCACATGCAGCACCTCGACGCAGGCGTTGGCAAGGTCGTTGAGCTTGGTCACCATGAGCATGAGGATGAGTGGTAACGCCACACCCAGCAGGCGCAGGCAGGCCTTCGATCCTGTGATGAGGCCCGTGTCGGTGATAAAACCCCACACCACGTTGCCATCGCGCATAAAGGCCAGCTGGAGCATCAGCATGATAAGCGCGAGCGGAATCAGCAACTTGAGCAGCGAGAACAGACGGTCGACGACGCCGGCGTAAGCTCCCAGTGCGAGCGTGAGCGCCAGAAAGCCCAGCAGCGCCACGTAGGTGTCGGACAAAAAGATGCCGACGATGATGGCGGCGGCGAGGCCCAGTTTGACGACGGGATTCAGGCGATGCAGCAGCGTATCGCCCGGCATGTAGTCGATGACGTTAACCACGGTGGACCATCTCCTTGGTAATTCGAACGACATCGGTGACCTCGCTCACCTGCGCAAAAGCGGGCGAGACGGAAGATGCCAGACGGCGCGAGAGTTCGATGACCTGGGGCGGCTCAACGTAGGCATGCTGCATGAGTTCGATGTTCGAGAACAGCTCGTGCGTGCGGCCGCGATCGAGGATGCGGCCGTCGGCCATTACTACGATGCGCTCGGCAAAGTCGGAGACGACTTCCATGTCGTGGCAGACCATGATTACGGCGCAGCCACGCTCGGCCATGGTACGCACCGTTTCCATGACGGTCATGCACTCGCGGTAATCAAGGCCGCTCGTGGGCTCGTCGAGCACCACGATTTTGGGCTCTACGACCACGACGGAGGCGAGTGCCACCATTTGTCGCTGGCCGCGCGAAAGCGAGAACGGTGCCTCGTCGGCGGGCAGACCAAAGCGGTCGATGACCAGCTGGGCGCGACGCAGAGCCTCGGCACGGTCCATGCCGCCCAGCTCCAAGCCAAAGGCGACCTCGTCGAGCACGGTGTCCTTGCAGATTTGACGGTCAGGGTTTTGGAAGAGGGTTGCGACCTCGCGGGCAATGCGGCTCGTGGGGACGGTTGCGGTATCCAGTCCCGTGACGCGCACGCTGCCCGAGGCGGGCTTGAGCAGACCCGTGAGCAGCTTGGTGAGCGTGGTCTTGCCGGCA
>DBFOIV010000230.1:0-4117 GCA_048489175.1 Collinsella sp.
GGGCGTCGCGGCGCTCGACGAAAACCTGCTTTACGACGAGCTCGGCGTCAATGCCGAGTATCTCATCGACCACGCCTTCGGACGCGAGCCGACAACCATCGCCGATATCCAAGCCTATCGCCCGCAAGCAACTTCGACCACTACAGGACAGGTGCTCTCGAAGGGCTATGCCTACGAGCAGGCCTACACCGTCTTGCGCGAGATGGTCGACAGTGCCGTGCTGGACTTGGTCGATAAGCACGTGGTATGTGACAGCATCTCGCTCTTTGTGGGCTACGCGAGCGAGCGCGCCGACATCCGCAGGCTTGATGCCAGCGGTACTGCACAATATGTGGACGGATGCGGACACCTGCGCTCGAGTACGTCGAGCATCGAACCCACCGCAACCGCCGGCCCCGAGCTCGCACCCCGTGCGCCCAAGCCCGTCCAGTGCGATGACGAAAGGCGTCGCCTGGTGCGCGAAGCGCAGGCAATCGATGGCATCTTTGTGGGAGAGCATGGCGGCAAACCGCGTGGTGGCTATGCCGCGCTCTTTGCACACTCCAACGCCTCGCGCAAGCTGCCCGAGCGCACCAATTCGTTTAAGAAGATCATGGGCTATTTCGATGACCTTTGGGCGCAAACGGTCGACCCTAAACGACCGGTCAAGCGAATCAACCTGGGCTTTGGCAACCTCATGCCCGAGGAATTTGCCACTATCGATCTGTTTAGCGATGTCGAGGCCGATGAGCGCGAGCGCGACCTGGCGCGCGCCGTCCTGGCTGTGAAAGGCAAGTACGGCAAGAACGCGCTCGTCAAGGGATTAAGCTTTACCGCCGGCGCCACCGCGCGCGAACGCAACGACCAAGTTGGAGGACACCGTGCCTAAACCCAAACAACAGCCCGTGCGCCCGCCGACCGCCTTCGAGCGCCTGGCGGACCCCGAGGGCAGACGCCGCGCCGCCGACCCCAACCTCACAGCCAACGGTGCCGTTCGCGCCAACCGCGCCGCACAGTTTATGCCCTTTGCCGCCCTCACGGGATACTACGAACTCGTGCGCAAGCAGGAAATCACCGTCGAGCCAAAACGTGAACTCACGGAAGAAAAAGCCCTCGTGCTTTCTAAAAAGCTCGAGGGTCTCAAACGTGGCGACCTGGTCCGCGTCACCTATTACGATACGTACGGCTATCGCTCCCGCACCGGCATCCTTGACGAGGTACTCCCTGCCTTCAGGCTCCTCAAGCTCAAAGATATCGCCATCGACTTCGACGATATCCAAGACATCGAGCTGCGCGGACGAGCCTAGACAAGGAAATGCATCCAAGACGGCGCTTACAGCGTCATGACGTAGTAGCCCGCGTCTTTCACGGCCGTCTCGAGGACACCGCGATCAACCGGCTGCTTAGAGCGCACGCGTGCCGTGTGGTCCGCATACGTCACCGTTGCCCACACGCCATCCAGCGCATTAAGGGCATTGGCTACGTTCTGAGCGCAGCCGTCACAGCTCATGCCGCCGATGAGCAGCTCATCGCTATAGGGGTAGTGTGACGCATCGGTATCCACCACAACAACCTTTTTGGCCTTCTTACCGCTCGCGCCATCGCTGCAGCAACTCTTCCCGTGTGTCGAAGCGGCAATACGACGCAGTCCAAAAAACATGCCGACGGCAATGACGGCCAGCACGATGAGATCCGCAGGGTTGAGCAAGTCACTCATGCGTTCCCCTTTCAAGTAGCCCTATCTAGATACCCCCATGGGGTGTCCCCATCTTAACCCAAAATCATGTCCGTTCGGTCAATTAGTTTCCCGCTTCAAACTTTTTTGTTGACCATGGCTTACTTTCGTGTATAAGTTTTCCTAGGCTAACAGTTTAGATCCGTAAGGAGCGCCGTGACTCGAACCATAGACATCCCAACGTTTCAGGCGGCAGTCGTGCGCAACTGCTCTCCCACGCTCGCGGGCATCAAGCCGGCATCGCTCTTTACCTATCCAGGCACCTACGCCCACGGGGACGGCTCGGTCGCAACCGAAACCATCGCAGAGCGCCGAGCACGCCTGCTCAACGTTATCGCCCAGTGCAATCGCGAGCTTGACCCGTTCGGTATCCACCTGAGTGTTTTGGTCTGGCGGCCCTGCGGAGCGCTCGTGTATATGTACCGAGCCAAAAGCCTCACCACCTATTTCGCAGACCCTCGCGCCCAAACGGCGCTCGCCTCGGAAGGCTACGACACGAGAGACCTTTCGACATGCCTTGTGCATTTGGCATCACGCATCACGCTCGCGAGCAATAACGTCGCGGAATGCGCCTGTAGCCAGACTCGATGCGCACTACCCCAGCAAGCTAGCTGCAGCAACGACTGCACCTGCGAGTTTCCGCACGAAATAGGCTACTTCCTCGGATATCCCTACGACGATGTGCGCGAGTTTATCGTCCAGCGCGGCGAGAACTACAAGGTCTTTGGAGCTTGGAAGGTCTACACGAATGTCGAGCAAGCGCTTGCGATGTTTGACGCCTACCGCGCTTGCACTCAATACCTCACCTTTGTCTATCAGCAGGGCTGCAGCTTGGCGCAACTTGCCCAGGCAACCCGATAGAACATAGAAGCCGCGGCAACCTGCCGCACAACTGAAAGGACTCAACATGAGCAAGATCGCCGTCGTCTATTGGAGCGGCACGGGCAATACCGAGGCCATGGCAAATCTCGTCGCCGAAGGCGCCACGTCCGCGGGTGCCGAAACTGAGGTCATCCCCTGCGCCGACTTCTCTACCGACAGGGCCGCCGACTACGACGCCTTCGCCTTCGGCTGCCCCGCCATCGGCTCCGAGGAACTCGAGTACGATGAGTTCCAGCCGATGTGGGACGAGGTCAAGGAGACTCTCGGCGACAAGAGGGTCGTCCTCTTTGGCTCCTATTCGTGGGCCGAGGGCGAGTGGATGGACAACTGGAAGGCCGACGCCGACGAGGCCGGCGTCAACGTCGTAGACTCCACCATCTGCTACGACGCGCCCGACGACGAGGGCGAGACCGCTTGCAAGGCCCTCGGAGCCGAGCTCGCGTAACGAACCCAGGGCCTCCAAGAGAGCCTGCATCAAAGCGCATCCCCATCCCTACAAAAGAGCGGGGCTGGATTCAAGTCCAGCCCCGCTCTTTTGTAACGGCAGTTACATCAACCGGCTACGAGATATTGCCCAAGAACGCCTTGGTGCGCTCGCTCTTGGGGTGGTCGAAGACCTCGCTCGGCGTACCCTCTTCCACAATGACGCCTCCGTCCATAAAGACGACGCGGTCGGCGACATCGCGGGCAAAGCCCATCTCGTGCGTCACGACGATCATGGTCATACCGTCGTGTGCCAGGTCGCGCATGACGCCCAAGACGTCGCGCACGAGCTCAGGGTCGAGCGCCGAGGTGGCCTCGTCAAAGAGCATGACGTGCGGGTTCATCGACAGGGCGCGGGCGATGGCAACGCGCTGCTGCTGGCCGCCCGAGAGCTGGCTCGGCATAAAGTCGATACGCTCGGCAAGGCCGACCTTGGTCAGCTCCTCGATGGCAATCTTCTCGGCCTCTTCCTTGCTACGCTTGAGCACCTTTTGCTGCGCAAGCATGACGTTCTTTTTGACCGACAGGTGCGGGAACAGGTTGAACTGCTGAAAGACCATGCCCAGGTGCGTGCGCACTTTGTTGAGGTCGACACCCTTGGCGCACACATCCACGCCCTCAACGATAATCGAGCCGCTCGTGGGATGCTCCAGACGATTGATGCAGCGAAGCATCGTCGACTTGCCCGAGCCCGAGGGGCCCAAGACCACAACGACCTCACCCTTGTGCACATCCAGATCTATGTCGCGCAGGACCACGTTGTCGCCAAAGGCCTTCTGGAGGTTCTTGATGCTGACGACGACCTCGTTCGAGTTATTGGTTTCGCTCATGATAGGACCTCCTTACAGACCGGCGATGTGATCGGCAGGCGTCGCGACAACCTGTCCGGCGCTCTTTGCGGGACGCTTCTTCTTGGTCTCGGCCGTGCCCAAAAGCCTCGCCTCAAGACCGCTCACCAAGCGAGCGAGCGGCAGGGTGATGACCAGATAGAACAGGGCGGCAACCACGTACGGTGTAATGGAGCCCGTCGTGGCCACG
>DBFOIV010000231.1:0-8685 GCA_048489175.1 Collinsella sp.
CCCATCGGTCACAAAGTGCTGATACGTCGCTGCGAGCTGAATCATCTCGTCGAGTGTCGGGTCCACCTCGTCAACCGTGACGAGCAGACCGGTGCCCGCCTCGTTGAGCTGGTCGATGATGTCGCTCATGCGATAACGCCAAGTTGAGGCATCGTGAACGCGATTGACCTCGATGCTGCCGAGCGGTGCAATTCCGAGACCGGTGACTTCGAATTGGTTGGACGAGTCGATGAGATGGGCTGCGGCGTGTTTCGTCCCGAACTCGATTTCCTCAAGCATTCCCGGGAGTGCGGTCGTCTTTACGGCTATCCAGCCGTGGGATTCAGCCCTTGTCGCGAGCGACGACATGAGAGCGGTTTTACCGGTTCCACGCGCGCCTGAGAAGATCGAGGTCAATTCTGGGCGCCTGCGCTGGCTCAAGAAGGCGCGGTCCAAATCCCGAATAATCTGTTGTCTGCCAGCGAGATGGGCAGGAACCTCACCAAAACTAGGGGTAAACGGGTTCTCGAGATATTCCACTAGGCCCTCCTTTCACACCGCCGTTTAACTTCATTTTACTTTAGTTAATTCTGATTAAAAGTGAGGGCTCTTTATCTAGAGTATCTATTAGGCGTGTGCGCCATCGGCGCGGCGCTTGAATGTGACAACGAGACTGTTCCTTTGTCACATTTCCGGAAAGCCTGTTTGGCGCAGGGCTTCGTAGAGGACGATGGCGGCGCTGTTGGAGAGGTTGAGTGCGCTGATGCGGTAGTCGTCCGGGTTGACGAAGTTGCCGCAGATGTCCTGTTGAAGGATGGCCTCGTGGCTGTCCTCGGTATGCCCGAGCGATTCCTCGTGGGCTTCCCAGGCCTCGGCGTTATCGAGCGAGTCGCAATCGCGCAGCATCGGGATGCGCTCGCAGCGCTCGGGCGCCGCCGCGAGCAGTGGCTCGGGAATGCCCGAGCTCTCGCTGCCAAAGACCAAGTAGTCGCCGTCGCGGTAGGTGCTTTGCGCATAGGTGCGGCGTGCCTTTTTGGTCAGCAGATGCAGGCGCTCGTCGGCAGGGGAGAGGTCGTTGCGTGCAAGGAAATCCTCCCAGCCGTCATAGGTCGTCACGTCCAAGTTTTGCCAGTAGCCCAGGCCGGCGCGACGCACCGTCTTGTCGTCGAGTGAAAACCCCAGCGGCTCCACCAGATGCAGGCGGGCGCCGGTGACCACGCAGGTGCGGCCGATATTGCCCGTATTGGCTGGAATCTCGGGTGCATACAGCACAATGTTGAACATGAATCTCCTTGGCTTAGAACGAAAAACCACCACGAAGGGCACAGTGTACCTTCGTGGTGGTTTGGCGGTTACGTAGGCGGAAAAATGCCCGCTTGGATAAACCTAGGCGCGGTGCCAGTCAGTCAGACAGGCGTCAAGGGAGGCGATGAGCGCGTCCTTATCCATGTGACGGCCGATGATGCACAGGCTCGTCATGCGGTCGCCCGTCTCGTCGTCCCAAATCTGCATGATCTCGGGGTTCTCGTCGATGATCTTCTGCTTCTCGCCCTCGGGCGCCGAGTCAACGAACAGGCCGTTCTCCATCAGACGCATCTGGTGGCCGGCCTGCTCAAACATGTAGCACATGTCCGGATTGTCGGCCTGCCACAGCGGACCCTTGACGCGGATGACCTCGTCGGGCCACTCCTGCTCAACAAAATCGGTAAACTTCTGCAGGTCAAATGGCTTGCGACGCGAGTACACAAAGGTCTCGATGTCGTACTCGAGCACCTCGGGGTCGTCGTGCTCCTCGGGATGCTCCATGGCCTCGATCCAAGCGGCGGAGTTGTAGGCGCGCATAAAGTCGAAGCGGTCGGTGTCGAGCAGCTCCTCCATGGGGACCTCGCCGTTTTGGGCCTCGACGATCACGGCGTCCTTCTGCAGGCTGCGCACGATGGCCTTGAGCTCGGCGATCTGCTCAGGCGTCACGGTATCGGTCTTGTTGAGGATCAGCGTAGAGCAGAACTCGATCTGCTGGATGAGCAGGCTCTCGATGTCGTCCTCGTCGATATCCTCGGCCAGCAGGTCGCGGCCGCCGTTGAACTCGTCATACATGCGGGCGCAATCGACCACGGCTACGATGTTGTCGAGCGCGAGCTTGGGCTCGCCGCCCACCTTGGCCTCGTCGCAGAAGCTCGAGATGGTGTAGGCGATGGGGATGGGCTCGCAAATGCCCGATGCCTCGATGATGATGTAATCGAAGTTGCCCGAATCGGCGATGCCCTGCAGCTGGTTGGCAAGGTCGTCCGAAAGCGTGCAGCAGATGCAGCCGTTGGTGAGCGGGATGAGGTCGTCGGTCTCGGACAGGCCGCCGTCGGCGATAAGGCTGGCATCGACATTGATCTCGCCGATATCGTTGACGATCACGGCGGCGCGGATGCCGCCGTCGTTAGCGAGGATGTGGTTGAGCAGCGTGGTCTTGCCGGCACCGAGGTATCCGGTAAGCATGATGATCTTCACGGGTTTGTTGGGCATGTGCCCTCCTTTGTTAGACATGGCTTACAGTTGAATCTTATGCCAAACGCCTGCTCTTATACCCACGCGCCGGCAAATAACACAAGCTACTCCCAGGCTCCCCAAACATCGGGGCAATAACCGATGGTGGCCTTTTTGCCGTTGCGCACGATGGGCTCGGCCAAGACCTGCTGGTTCTCGAGCAGCTTGTCGAAGCGCTGACTAGGGGTGAGGTGCTGAATGAGCGCGAGCGTCTCCTCGTCCTTGGCTTTGGGGTTGAGCAGCTTGTCGATGCCGCCAACTGCCTGCATCACGCTCGCGAGCTCGCCCTTGCTCATCTCCTTTTCCTTTAGGTCGATAAACTGCACCTTAATGCGGCGCTCCTTAAAATAGCGCTGAGCCTTCTTGGTATCGAAGGACTTTTTGGTGCCAAAAATCTGGATATTCATATTCCGCCGTTCTACCTGATGAAGTTGGTCGTTGCGCGATCGGCTTCGGGTGCGTTGATACCGGCGGCCTGTCCTGCCTCGATACAGCGCAGGAGCCAGGCCATGTTTTTGCCGATGTTTCGCATGGTGGCAAGGCCCTCGGCATCCCCATCGGCGTCGCCGGGCACGCGGCCAAACACGTTGTTCCAGTAGGTGGAGGCAACCACAGGCATTTGCTTAATGGTGAAGTACTTGTTGAGCACATCGAACGTGGTCGACGTGCCGCCACGACGGGCGACGGCGACCGCGGCGCCGGGCTTGTGCTCAAAGGCATGCCCGCCTGCATAGAAGGCGCGATCGAGGGCTGAGAGGATGCGTCCGCTGGGATGCGCATAGTAGACGGGGGAGCCAAAGACAAAGCCATCTGCCTGCTCGGCGGCAGCGATGAGCTCGTTCACCACGTCGTCGTCAAAGGTGCAGCGACCGCCAAGCTTGCCGCACTGGCCGCAACCGATGCAGTCGCGAATGGGCTTGGCGCCCAGCTGGAACACCTCGGTATCGATGCCCTCGGCGTTGAGTTGCTCGGAGACCTCGGCGAGTGCGCGGGCGGTATTGCCGTTTGCCTTGGGACTGCCATTGACCAAAAGAACCTTCATCACAAACTCCCTCTGCTGTTGGTGACTTCTGCAGAGGATTATCGCACGATGGGGGAGGCGGTGCGGGCGCGGTGCTAATCCAGTTTGGTACCTGGCACCTGCACGGCTTTACCGAGCAACGCTTTGAGCTCGTTCAAAATGGAAACGGGCTGTCGATTGACAGCGTCCAGATGAAGCGTCGCCACACGAATGGGCGGCTGATATTCAAGCGAGCCGATGAGCACGGGAGAACCCAGGAATCGTTCGATTTCGTTTGCGAGCTCGTCGATTGCCTCGGGGCCGAGCTCATCGAAAAGCGCCACGAACATTGGTCCCGTCGAGCGGAACAAGCGACCCTTGCCGCGCGAACAGTCCATGAGGCAGGCGGCGCTTTCGGCGAGCACGCGGTCGCCTGCATCGAATCCAAAGCGGGCATTGACTTCGGCGATATCGTCGACCTTAATGGCAATAAAGCCTGCCTCGCGCGCCACGCGGCGCATCTCTCCAATAGCGTTGACCAGCGCGTGGACATCGCCCAGGCCCGTTACCGAGTCGGTCGTATCTGCCAAGCTTCGGTTGATGATAATGCCCACATACATGCTGGGCTCGGTATCGGTGCCGTCCAAACGGTAGCCCGTGCAGTCGCAAAGCACGTATTTTCCGGTGGCATCCATTACGCGATACTGCATGTAATGGAAGTGCCACGTGCCGTTTATCACCATGTCGAGCTCGGCGCGTACGTTGTCGCGGTCCTCGGGATGAACGCGGGCGAGCCACATGTCGAGTGAGTTAAAGGGGTGCTGGGAGGGCAGGTCAAAATCGCGCACGGCGTTAACCGACCATTGCGATTCTCCCGTATCGAGGTTAAGGATGAACGGATAGCGTGTCTCGGAGCTCATGGAGATTGCTTGGAACACCCGGTCGTTGCAGGGAAGCTGATCGACGATTGGGCGTTGTGGTGCGTCATTGTCTTTCGGTTGCTGTACACGATGCATAAGCTTATAGCGATACATCTTGCGATCGGCATCCATCGTCATCTGGCGACGCGTGTCGCCGTCAAGTGGATCGACGCGCGAGCAGCCAAAGCTAAAGCTGGCGATCATGGGCGCCTTGCCACCTGAGCTCGCCTCGATCAGCCCGGCACGCACCTGCTCCAAGCGCTGCTCGAGTTCAGTCTCGTTTGCGGAGAGCGAGATAAGCACAAACTCGTCTCCACCGATACGGAACAGCATCTCATTGTGCTCCATGGTTTCGGAGAGCGTGCGGCAGATGCTCAGAATATAGCGATTGCCTTCGGCGTGGCCAAACCTATCATTGCAATGCTTGAGATGGTCGATGTCAATATAGGCGCAGGTGAAGGGGTCACCTTTGTGCCAGAGTTGCTCGACGTGACGGTCGAGTCCGCCGCGGTTGCCCAAGTTGGTGAGCGGGTCGATATAGGCGTTGCTCTCAAGCAGCCGGCGCTCTTGTTGCAGGATGGCATGCGTCTTTTGCAGTTGCTCGCCAACGGCGCGCAGCTCAGCAGGCAGCGCGGCAACATCGAGTTCGGCGGTCGAGATGCCATTCGCAAGTCGCTGAAGATAGGCAATAATCGATTGCTCGCCCAGGCGATATGACTCGTTCATGATGG
Source organism: Collinsella sp. (assembly GCA_048489175.1). Classification (GTDB taxonomy): domain Bacteria; phylum Actinomycetota; class Coriobacteriia; order Coriobacteriales; family Coriobacteriaceae; genus Collinsella. The sequence goes on from DBFOIV010000231.1 coordinate 5,169, forward strand.
ATAACCTCCTTGGGCGGAACAACGGTTTGTATCATATCCCCAATTCGGTTTGAACTGGGGATATAAGTTAACTAATGGAGGCAAATTCCCCCTTCGGCGGTGGTGTTTTGCGCGCGAGCGTATCAGTTGTTATTGCCACCATCGAGCAATGCCTCAAAATCCTTCGCTGGCATGGGGCGGTAGTAGAGGAAGCCTTGAGCGTCGCGGGCGCCCATTTGCCGTAGCACGTTCGCCTGCTCATTTGTCTCGACGCCTTCGACCACGACGGGCAGATGGAGCGACTGCGCCATCTCGAGCATCGATGAAATGATCTGCGTGCTGCGGCCTTGATCGCCGTCGACGGGCGCAATCTGCCAAATGTGCTTGTCGAGCGTCACCATAAAGCCGCTTTCCTCGAGTGCGGGGATATGGGTGCACATGCTGTGGGCGGCTATTGTTCGACAGGCGGTGGCGCGACGATGCGATGCTCGATAAAATGCGACTGGGGCGGTATATGTTGACGGGTATACTTGTTCCGTTTAAATTTGCGGGGACGGAGATGGTCGCATGGCACAGTCAAATATGATGCGCACAGTGGGGCTGGCGCTCGAGGGAGGCGGCTACCGCGGTATGTATACGGCGGGCGTGCTCGACGTATGGATGGAGCACGGTTTGACCTGCGACCATATGGTGGGTGTCTCGGCGGGCGCGGCGTTTGGCTACAACTTTAAATCACGACAGATCGGCCGTGCCATTCGCTACAACAAGGCCTATTGCGCCGACAAGCGCTATGCGGGTGTAGCAAGCTGGCTGCGAACTGGCGATATGTTCAATGCCGATTTTGCCTATCATGAGGTGCCTATCGAGCGCGATCCCATCGACTTGGAGACGTATCGCGCCTGCCCCATGCGATTTACGTGCGTGTGTACCGATATCGAGACGGGCAAGGCCGTCTATCACGACCTGCCCTATGGCGACGAGCGTGATATCGAGTGGATCCGGGCGTCGTCGGCGATTCCTGTGGCGACGCGTCCCGTTGTTATTGACGGGCATAAGTATCTGGATGGCGGCGTGGCTGATTCAATTCCCAGCGCTTGGCTGTTTGCGCAGGGGTATGACCGCAATATCGTGGTGCTCACACAGCCGGCTGGCTTTGTGAAACAGCCCAACAGCGTGATGCCCATGCTGCGGCGCGTGTTCCGTCACTACCCGGAGTTTGTCGCAGCGCTTGAGCATCGGCATGAGGTCTACAATGCCACGCTCGATGACCTGGCACGTCGCGAGGCTGCCGGCGAGGTCTTTGTGGTGCGGCCGAGCGAATCGGTGAAGGTGCCGTCGCTGTGCCGCGAGCCCGATGAGCTCGAGCGCATCTACCAGGTCGGTCGTCGTGATGCGGAGGCGACCTTGCCGGCGTTGGAAGCGTATCTGGCGGGGTAAGGGTCGCATGCGGAAAGCGCATCCCGGAGTGGAGGTCCAAACTGGGATGCGCTTTCCATTGCTGAAGATGTGAGGCTGCGGATCAGCTGCTCGGCTTGAGCCTATGCCTGCTGCCAGGTGTCGACGAGCTCCTTGGCTGCGGCGTGGGGGTCGTCGGCACTGCAGACGGCGCTCACCACAAAGAAGCCATCGACGCCGGTTGCCTTAAGCTGCGGCAAGTCGGCCGTCTTGACGCCGCCGCCCACCACGATGGGCACGGGGCTTGCCGCGTGGAGTGCGGCCAAGTCCTCAAAGCTCTTGGTGATGATAGAGCCGTCGGCCGCGCGTCCGCAGTCGCGCTTGGTCTCGGTCTCGTGGAGCGGGCCGATGCCCAGGTAGTCGACTAGGCTCATGTCGGCGGTCTTGACGTACTCGAGCATCTCCTCGCAACGGGCCGAAAGGCCCACGATGGCGTCGGGGCCCAAAAGTTTGCGGCAGGCCTCGACGGGAATATCACTCTGACCCACGTGCACGCCGTCGACGGCAATACCCTGCTCGCGCGCGGCGAGTACGCAGTCAAGGCGGTCGTCGATCAGCAAGGCGACTTGACCGGTCTTGCCGGCCTGTGCGATTGCCTGCGCGGCGTCGCCCGTCAGCGCGATGATTTCGCGGGCGCTTGCCACCTTGGAGCGCACCTGGATGCAGGTAAAGCCTGCGTCGAGCGCCTGAGCCACCACATCGCCCACGGGACGCCCGAGCGTGTTTTCGGGGCCGAGTACCAGATAGGCCGAGATATCAAGGTTGTCGCGGATACTCATCGTGCTTCCTCCTGCTTTTTGATCTGCGCTTCCATGCGCTCAAGCTTGCCGGTCATGGTGTCGGTAAATCCGGGTCGAATATCGGCTTTGAGCACGACTTCGGTGCGGATGCCCTTGCTCGCCAACACAAAGGTTGCGTCGCGCACGACCTGCATGACCTCGTCCCAGTCACCCTCGATCTCGGTGAACATCGAGGTGGTGCGGTTGGGAAGGCCGCTCTCGCGAATGACGCGCACGACCTCGGCGACCTCGGCGGACAGCTCGTCGCCGGTGCCGCACGGGGCGATGGCCACGGCGACGAGCGTGTTCATGCCGGCATTGGTTACGGGCTCGGACATGGCTTATGCCTCCTCGAGCTCGAGTTGGTTATTGGCAATGTCCTGGGCGGTTGCGCGGTAGAGCTCGTCGATAAAGGCGACCTTAAAGTTTGCCGGGGCATCGGCGACAGCGGCGGCACGCGTGCCGGCAACGTTGTAGACGGCGGCGCCGCAGATGGCTGCCGTAAACGGGTCGGCGGCGCAGGCGTACACGGCCAGCACGCCGCCCTGCGAGCAGCCGCAGCCGGTGATCTTGGACATGAGCGGGCTGCCGCCGTGGGACTTGGCCACGGTTGTGCCGTCGGTAATCAGGTCGACTTCGCCCGAGACGACCACGGCGCCGCCGGTGTAGCGGGCAAGCTCCACGGCGGCATCACGGGCGGCGTCGACCGTGTCGGTGGTATCGACGCCGCGTACGCGGCTCAGATCGGCCGCCTCGCCCTCAAGACCCCACAGGCCGGCGAGCGCAATGATCTCGGAGGCATTGCCGCGCACGATGGCGGGCTTGTACTGCTTGAGCTCGTTTACCAGCTGGGTGCGCAGGCTACCGATGCCCAGGCCCACCGGATCGAGCACCCAGGGCTTGCCGGCGTCGTGTGCCGCCTTGGCCGCTCGGGGAATCGTCTGCTCGTAGATGGGGAAGAGCGTGCCCATATTGAGATAGATGGCGCCGCCGCCGGCAACGAGTGCCTCGCCTTCGTCGGGCAGATAGACCATGGCGGCCGATCCGCCCACGGCGAGCTGTGCGTTGGCGACAAAGTCGATCGTCACCGTGTTGGTGATGGAGCCGGCCATCGGATTGGTAGCGCGAATCTCCTCCACGGTCTTGACCATATGCTGCTTAAACTGTTCCGAATCAATCACTGCACATGCCTCCTTGGCATAGAAAAGGGGCGCTGTGCATAGACAGCGCCCCTGTAAAGGCGGCATGCTCCCTACGCCAGCATTAACTGACAGGTTCAAAGGATTGGGCCCCATGCCCTCTCA
>DBFOIV010000232.1:0-2825 GCA_048489175.1 Collinsella sp.
TCGGAGGTCCCCAAATGCTGAAATTCCTTAACGCGCTCGCCGCCCTCGCGGCGGTGGGCACGTTCGTCATCGCGTTTCTTGACTCGTATGAGGTTCGGTTTAAGGTCCGTAGGCGCACGCGCGGTGCGGACGGTAGAAGGCGTTTGCGCCGCAACAAGCGCAAATAAGAATGCCCGGGGGTCGGATCCCGGGCATTTAACAAAACCAGAAAACTAGGCCGCCCGCGCTTTCGAACACTTACGCGGGGTGCGTCGTTTCCTGTAGCTATTGTATCCCGAATCGCCCAGCCGACTCGGGATATTTTGAAAACGCAAACACGTCGGGCAAACCCGGACAATGCGGCCAGGCTCCGCTGGACGGGGAATCGTGTTTGTAACTATCGAACAAATGTTTGTCAAAATCGCGTTTACCAGGCGCGGGTGCATACACTCGCAGTAAAATGGCTTTGCGCCGCAACAAGCGCAAATAAGAATGCCCGGGGGTCGGATCCCGGGCATTTAACAAAAGCTGAAAACTAGGCCGCCCGCGCTCCCAAACATTTACGCGGGGTGCGTCGTTTTCTATTGACATTGTATCCCGAATCGCCCCGCCAATCCGGGACATTTTGAAAACGCAAATGCGGGCTTAGGCACGAACGAAATCTCGTTAATTCCGAAAATTATGTATAATTCCAATATAAACTGGAATCAAACGAAAACGATGGAAATGAACGAAGCGCTAATCTACTTACAAGAAGCACTAGGCCTCTCCGCCAAGACCAAAACTTGGCCTGGATTCGCACACTTGCCGCTGCATCTGCGGGCGATTGAGGTCCGCGCTGTTGACGCAAACGGTTTTTCGTTTTTGCTTGCAAGTTTGCCTACTGGCGTCGGGCTTCCCGAGGCTAAGAGAGTCTATAGTCAGCTAGCCTTGCGCGCGGAAACTCCTGTTGTCGTTTCGTTTCCTGATGCCGATGCACGTCAGCGCAAAGCATTGGTCGCACAAGGGATTCCCTTTGTCTGCCCAGGTAGACAGGCTTTTCTTCCATTTATGGGCGCAGCCTGCACGGAGAGGGGTGGTGCCCGGTTTCACAATCACGCGATCAAGATGTCACCCAACGCGCAGGCTGCCGCAATCTGGGGAGCAGCCCAGGAGCCATATCGTCCCTATGACCTTTGTCGTGCGCTTGGAATCTCGGCAAGCCGTGCGAGTGAGGCCATAACCGAGCTTGTCGACAGGGGGCTCGCGAGGCGCGAGCGTCGCGAGCGACGTGTCGTCGTGTTCCCTGTTGCCGTCGATCTTCTGCTCAGCGAGCACATGGCAGAGCTCTCCTCGCCTGTCTCAAAGGTCTTTTTTGCAAGGAAGACACCGCAGATCCACTGTCTTGTTGACGCCGGGGAGACGGCGCTCGCTGCGCGTTCGATGCTCGCTGCGCCGGGCATGGAACAAAAGGCCGTCTTAAGAAGTACATGGCGTCAACTGAGCGACCTCGAAGTCGCAGACGGGGAGTTGCCGGATAACGAAACGGCGATGATCCAAGTGTGGCGCTATGCGCCCGTGTTTGCCGGCTCCTCCCGTGTCGACGACATTTCGCTTGCGCTATCTTTGGCGGCAATCGACGATGAGCGAATTCAACTCGAAGTCGATCGCATGTTTGGAAAGGAATATCCATGGCAAGAAGCGCTGTAGAAGGTCTCCAAGAATTTCAGCAGCATATGCAAGAAGCTGCAGGATCGTATGCCCTTATCGGCGGTACGGCATGCGACATTTTGCTCGCGGAGGCGGGACTTCCGTTTAGGGCGACTCACGATTTTGATGTTGTAATTGTCGCCGATGACCGGTTGCCTCAGACGGCAGAAGCTATATGGACTTTGGTGCGTGATGGCGGTTACCGCTGCGGCTGGGGCGAAGGCAAAGGCTCATGTTTTTATCGGTTTACAGAGCCTAAGAGGACGGGTTACCCCCATATGATCGAGCTCTTCGCGAAGTGCCCCGACTTTCTAAAGGGTCGTGAGGGGATTGATGTGGCACCAATTCACGTTGATGAAAACATAAGCAGTCTTTCGGCAATTTTGTTGGACGATGCTTACTACAGCTTGTTCCTTCAGGGAATCCGGACCGTAGACGGCGTTTCGGTCCTGGGTACGGAATACATTGTCCCGTTCAAAGCGAAGGCGTATCTCGACCTAAAAGCTAGAAGGGAAGCGGGGGAGAACGTTGATTCGAAGAAGGTAAAAAAGCATAAACGCGATGCGCTGAGGCTTGTTCAGCTGCTTGGCGAGTCGGAAGGTGTCGACCTGGGCGGAGAACTGAAGGACGATATGCTTGCGTTTGTTAAAGATTGTGAGGTGGGCGACGTCAATCTGAAACAGATTGGGGTTGCGGGCGTAACGATGGCGCAGTTGCTCGAGACGATGAAAGCAACATATGGCTTGATTGGTTGAGTGGGGTTACGTGGCCCGGACGGTGCAGTCTAGTTGCGTTGTCCGGCGCATGAGCTCGCTAATCGGGTATTATTTGTTTAGACAACTTGAGTTGTAGAGGAGTGACCGGCGATGGTGCAGGGCGCCAAACATATGAAGAGCAATAACGCCGCGGACAACGGCGGCTCAAGCCCTCAGCCCAAACCCCAACCAAAGCCCAAGCGCCGTCGCAAGCGGCTGCCGCGCTGGGCCGACCGGCTCATCACCATCGTCATCATCCTAATTGGCGTGGGCCTTATGACCTGGCCGTGGATCTTGGACCGGCTCGAGGCCTCGGGCGTGTTCAACCAGATCAGCACGGTGTCCAGCACCGTGGACGCGCTGTCTGCCGAGGAGCGCGAGCGCATCCTGCTCCAGGCGCGC
>DBFOIV010000233.1:0-3584 GCA_048489175.1 Collinsella sp.
CCCTAGGACTCTTGCGGCAGGCGCTTCTTGCCTTTGCGGGCGCGGTTTCTAAAGTTCTCGACGGCCTCTTCCATGCCCAGAGGTACATAGGTGAGCTCATCGAGGTTGTCGGGCAGGTAACAGGCAAGGCTTTGCTCCTGCGCGCGGCCTGCTGCGAGCTGTTCATCGCTGGGCTGCGCACCGGGCGTGGCACAAATGCCATAGACGGCGGCACCCATCTCGCGCGTGCGGCATTCATATTCGGTCTCGGGATGCTCGGGATGGTCGCGACGAACGTCGTCGCTTACCCAAAGCGTGTCGTAGCCTGCCGCGGCAAACTGCCCCAGGGCGTAGTCGCGCAATGGCTTGCTGTCGGTTCGCAGTGTGACGGTGGCGCCGACTGCAAAGAGCGGGCGGTAGAGCATCAGATGGTCGACATGGACGAGGCGCTTTTTGGCGTACTTGGCCTTGGGCTGCGGCGTGGGAAAGTTAATGGTGATGGCATCGAGCTCGCCTGCGGCAAATAGCTGTGGCAGCGATGCCGCGCCTCGGGGCAGCACAAGCGCATTGGGCAGCTCCTGCTCGCAGATTTTCTGCGCGGCATAGGCGATGCAGATGGGCTCCTGGTCCATACCGATAAAGAGGGTGTTTGGCTCGTGGGCCGCGCGCTCTACAAGGTACGTTCCCTTGCCGCAGCCAAGATCCAGGTGAAGGTGTTCGAATGGCTTGCTGCCAACTGGCGCACAGGCTTCACGCCAATCTCCGGCATAGGCCTCGGGGTTCGTCTCAATCGCATCGGCGTAGCGCTCCAGGCGCTCCTCGAGCACAAAGTTCTTAGGCGTGCGAACGTGGACGGCTCCCATGAGGCTCCTTGGTCATAAATATGGAACGCATAGCTGCGCGTTCCGTCAATGGGTTGAAAAGGGGTGGGCATTATTTGCCCGAAAGATGCGGTACGGCTCGACGGCGAGTCGTCGGTGCCTACAGGCGCTTGAGGATCACATAACGGTTGAGCTCGCCGCTGCGACCGTCGGCATGGAAGCGCTCAAGCTCGCGCACGGGGACCTCGCCGCTCTTGTAGAACGTACGGACGCCGCGCACCAGGTCGGTGATCTGCTGATCGTCAAAGTGATGGCAGTAGCGGTAGGCGTGGCGGTCGTTTTGCCAGCCAATGAGGTGGTCGCCGGCTTCAAACTGCGCGGAATCGTAACCCTCAAACGGCGGGGTGAGCTCGGCGCGGGCTTCGGCTCGAACGGCCTTGCGCGCCATGCGCTCGTCGTTCATAAACTCCCAAAAGCTGATGGCGATGATGCCGCCCGGGCGCGTTTGCCGCACCAGGGCGTCGAGCACGCGTACGCGGTACTCGCACGACGGCACGTGGTGCATAAAGCCAAAGCAGACCGAGATATCGGCGAGCGGGGCGTCGAAAAGCACGTCGGGCGTCTCGGCGGGGTTGAGCTTCATAAGGGCGTCGAGCACGTCGAGTTCCTGGAAGTGCAGGTTGGGAATGCGCAGCGCGTGGCCATGTGCATCGATGGCCAGGTCTTGGCACGAGTCGACACCATAGAACTCAAACGGGCAGCTGGCATCTGCCGAGGGGTTTGCGCCATCGACGCCCTTGGCGGCAAGTGCGCCGCCGGCGGCAAAGTTCTCGAATCGCATATTGCCACAGGCAAGATCGAAGACGCGGACGGGATGCTCGATCGTGGCGACGTCGAGCTGTTCGAGCGCGATATCCATGGTGCGTACCCAGCCGGGCCACGGGGCCTGGCGCGTATCGGAAAAGGAAGCGGAGTGCTCGCGATAGAACGTGTTGTTGAGCTGGATGAGCGATGAGGCGAAATCGCGGTTCACGGCGCGGAACTCCCTCCGTTGGCGGTGCGGAATAAACAGTACGACCATACTACCGTTAACGCCGCAACGGGGACAACCAAGCTACGGGTCATTGCTTTGTTTGGACACATTTCCGCAGCTCATATGCGCCCGCAACCGCCGGTTGTCAAAAATCTCACTAGAATAGGTGGCATGCTTTTGGCGGTGGCGGATAGATTTTTAACTGTGCAAGGCGCCTTAAGAACAAAAGCGGTCCGGCGGTACGGCTGGCATCACATAGGAGGAACCATGAATGTAGAAACTGCGCAGCGGCTCGCCGACCTTCGCCGCAGCAAAGGCTTTAGTCAAGAAGGACTGGCACGAAAGCTGGGACTGTCGCGCCAGGCGGTCAGTAAATGGGAGCGCGCGGAGAGCTCGCCCGATACCGAGAACCTGATCTCGCTCGCCAAACTCTATGGTGTGAGCCTGGACGAGCTGCTCAATCCGAGCGACGAGATCGAGGACGATATCGAGTTTGAGAACGAGGACCGCGCTCGTCAGCGCGAGGCCGAGGCGGCAGAGCGCGCACGCACCCATGAGGCGGCGGCACGAGCTACCGAGGCGGCAACACAGGCGAGTGACGCCGCCGCCAAGGCGGCGCAGGCGGCAAGCTGGAGTGCGCAGGCTGCCAATGCGGCGACGGCTCAGGTGACGGGTACCGGTGCGGCTGGTCCGACTCCGGTGAAGGGTCCGTTCCAGTCATTCCCGTATTGGGCCGTGTGCTGGCTGCTGTTCTTTTTACTGATGTTCCTGTTTGGTGCCGGCCCCTTTGCTGCGCTGATCTTCTTCACGATTCCCATCTATCACTGGGTGGCGCGTGCACTCGATGGCGATTGGGCGCGCGGGGATATTCAGGTTGGTCCGGCACCGGTGGCGGTCAGGGCCCAGGGGAAGGATACTTCTGCGGAACCTGATGCTGACGTGGCTACCGCGGCCACCGCTGAGCCGATTGCCAAAGAGAGTGATGAATGATGAAGCTTTCGCATGAATCCAAGGTACGCTTGGGCGTTGGCATCGGAGCGTTTGTGCTCATCATCGGGCTTGTCTTTGGCATTTCGCGGACTTTGATTCATTTTGATGGCCCGTGGGATCTCGACGATGTTGTATCCGGCTTCTCTGGTATGGACGATGCGGTTGACGAGGACGATCTTTTGGATGGCGGTAACTATTCCGCTCAGCCTCAGCAGCTTTCGAGCGAAACCTTTGATGCCGACGCGTTCACATCGCTTGACTTGGACGTGACGTCGGGCACGGTCGAGGTCAAACACGTCTCCAGCGGGCCAGTGCGCGTAATTGAAAGCGGTCGCGTGGCAACGGGGACCGTTGCCTTCGATGCGGCAACCCAGAACCTGGCCGAAATCAAGGGCTCTACGCTCAAGATTCGCCAGTTCGATTGCGATGACGAGCGCGCCATTGACCGCACGGTTACCGTCGAACTGCCGCGCGAAGTTGCCGATAACATGGTGGGCATTACAGCGAATGTAGGATCGGGTGACCTGACGGTCGCGGGCATTGCGTGTCATGACCTCAACCTGACTTTGGACTCTGGAGACGTTGAGTTTACGGGCACCGTGACCGATACCCTGAATGCCGAGGTCGGTTCGGGCGATGTGACGTTCGAGCTCTACCAGGCCCCCGCGAAGTCGATGGACGTGAGTGTGGGCTCGGGCGATGTGGAGATGATGGTTCCGAACTCGACGGGCTTTAAGGCGAGCCTTACCTTGGGCAGCGGC
>DBFOIV010000234.1:0-2695 GCA_048489175.1 Collinsella sp.
TAAACCGAACCTCATACGAGTCAAGAAACGCGATGACGAACGTGCCCACCGCCGCGAGGGCGGCGAGCGCGTTAAGGAATTTCAGCATTTGGGGACCTCCGATCGAGTCGTCGGCCGCCCGCGCACGGGATGCGTCGCAAATCCATTTTACTGCGGTTGTACGCACCACGCCTGGTAAACGCGATTTTGACAAACATTTGTTCGATAGTTACACACACTATTCCTCGTCCGGCGGAGCTTGGCCGCATTGTCCGGGTTTGCCCGACGTGTTTGCGTTTTCAAAATGTCCCGGATCGGCGGGGCGATTCGGGATACAATAGCTACAGGAAACGACGCACCCCGCGTAAGTACTTAGGAGCGCGGGCGACCAGTTTCCGACGTTGTTAAATGCCCGGGCCTCTAACCCCGGGCATTCTTATTTGCGCTTGTTGCGGCGCAAATGCCTTCTACCGTCCGCACCGCGCGTGCGCCTACGGACCTTAATCCGAACCTCATACGAGTCAAGAAACGCGATGACGAACGTACCCGCATCGGACGGTGGAGGCTGGCTGCGTTGTCCCAAAAAACAGGGCAGACTCCAGTGCGGAGTCTGCCCCGAAAAGAAAATGGCAAAGCAAGAACGTCGATGGACGAGAAAAGTGTCCGCAAGTCTCATGGCCAACACATCCCACCTGCCAAAGGGATGGTGAGCGAGCGTTACTCCTGCTCGGACTCCTCAGCCTGCTTACGGCTGCGGATGAGGTGCGCCACGCCGATGCACAGCACCGCGCCACCTGCGATCCAAGTGAAGGTCACGCCGTTAAGGCCGGTCAGCGGGAGGTTGGAGCCCTGCTGGTCGGTGACAGTGAGGTGTACCTTGCCGTCAGCGGCCTCGGTATTAGTTTGAGCCACCTTGACGAGATTCGTATCAGTACCATTAGCAAGAGTGCAGCCCGGGTTAACAACAGTCGTATCGTCTGCCGGAAGCGTCCCGCGAGTAATGGTGAACGTGATGCCAGCGCTGTGGGAGTTGTTATATCCAGGCGCCGGCTTGACCTCCGTAAGGACGTAAGTACCCTCATCAAGACCAACAACGTTGATCTTGCCGCTTGCGTCGGTCGTCAGCTTGGCCTGCTCGCTATCAGGCGTCTTGGTACCATCCGCCTTGATATAGTTACCATCATCGCCCTGCTCCTGCAGCGTGAACTCAACGCCCGCGAGCACCTTATCTTCATCATCGGAGCCCACCTTGGTGACATCGATGCCATAGGTGTAGTCATAAGCAGGGTGCTCAACCGTGGTTCCCGTAGCATTCTCATCATGCGGGTTGTTGGAATAGGTCAGCATAACCTTATTTATCTGGGCTTTACCAAGCAAATCCTTGAACTCTTCTTTGATCTTACCCTTTTCAAAGATCTTGCGAGAGTCGAGCTTAGCCTGGTATTCGACAGTCACCTCAGAGCTGCCGCTCAGCGAGATAGCAGTGTTGCCCTCACCCTTGCAATCCTTGAGATTGGGGAAGTTGACAGTCAGCGTACCGTCATCGTATGTGGCATTGTAGCCATTCTCAACCTCGGCACCACCGATCTTGACCGTGACATCGGGCGTCGTGCCGCCATCCTTAAACTTGAGCGTCATGGATTTGGGAAGCGTATCCGTGAAGGTGTACGTGTAGGTGCTGTAGGTGTTGATATTACTCGCAACCGTACCGATGAGTTTATAATCAACCCAATCGTCCATAGCTGAGTCAGCGGCCTTATTGGGGTTCAGAAAGTCACCGAATGTGCCATTCTGTGCGTCATCCTTGACGGCCTTGGTCACGTTGGGGACGCTCTTCTTGGGGGCTACATTAACGTCAGAGCCACCGACGATGGTGAAGATCGGTGAGGTGTACGCGTCGGTATTGCCTTCAGTACCGCTAGTCTTACCGGGCGTATCGGTCACGAAAAGCCAGTAGCCATGTTCCAGATTCTCAAAGTTACCCTTGCTGGAATTGCTTGGCTGTGTCCAAGTGAGCGTCTTGTCCCCCTCCAAGGCCGCAGCAATCAAGTCCAGAACCGTGCCACTATCAACCGCCGTATTCTTTCCGACATTCATGCCCTGAGCTTGATTAATGAACTCAGCCCACGTCTGGGCGTCAGCATTAACGTCAGGTGCTCCTTTAACGTTCTTGAGCGCAGTCGTAACGAGGGTCTTCACATTACCCGGAGCCCACTGAATATCAGAAAGAGTCTTGGCGACCGAATCATCCCAACCATCGCTCTTTTTGTCCTGCGTGATCTTCGCGGTAAAGATCTTGATGCCCTTGAAAGATGTGGCATATTCAGCGCCAGGGTCAGCGATAAACACCTTGCCCGGCTCCGTAGCCACCGTTGGCGTGCCCTCAGCGAACGCCATGGTCACCGGGGCCATGACGCCGCCGAAGCTCAGCGCTGCTGTGAGGCCGGCGGTTACTGCCAGGCGTGCGATGTTCTTGTTCATGCTCATCTTCTTTTCCTCCGTTTTCCGGTTAGTTCTCATTCGATCGGTCATCATCTGTCTGTGTCTTAGCATCTACTTCGCTACGTCTCGCCCCGCTCTCTGTGGGGCTGCCAGCTACTCTTTATGGCTGCCACCTCCCCGCTTGACCAGGAGCGCGACCACGATGAGCGCGGCTCCGGCGACCGCTGCGGCGGCCGCGGCGTACATTGCCATATCGCCAGTCGAGGGCATAAAG
>DBFOIV010000235.1:0-2770 GCA_048489175.1 Collinsella sp.
CCTTGCCAAAGAGGAGCGACAGACCTGTGTGGCGCATTGTCCGCGGCTCCCACGGCGCAGGAAATGGCGCCACACATGGTCGAGGACGTTCTGAAAACCAAGCCCGGCCCCCGCCGGACAGGTCACACTACTCGCAGAGCAGCTTAGCGATCTGGACGGCGTTGGTTGCCGCGCCCTTACGGATTTGGTCGCCGCAGCACCAGAAGGTGATGCCACGCGCGGCCTCGGGGTTCGAGATGTCGCGGCGTACGCGACCGACCAAAATCAGGTCCTGGTCGGAGGTGTCCATCGGCATGGGGAAGCGGTCGTGCGCATCCTCGGCGCTCATGTCGTCAACTAGCTTGACACCCGGAGCGGCAGCCAGCGCGGCACGGGCCTCTTCCACCGTGATGTCGCGCTCGAACTCAAGCGTGATGCTCTCGGAGTGCGAGCGCAGCACGGGCACGCGCACACAGGTGCAGTTCACGCGCAGCTCGGGCAGATGCATGATCTTGCGGCCCTCGTTTTGCAACTTCATCTCCTCGGAGGTAAAGCCCTCCTCCTTGACGCCGCCAATCTGCGGAATCAGGTTGCTCGCGAGCTGGGCGGCAAACGCGCGCGGCTCGGGAATCTCCTCGCCACGGCCCAGGGCGGCCAGCTGAGCCTCGAGCTCGGCCATACCGGGGGCGCCAGCACCCGAAGCCGCCTGGTACGTCGAGACGATCATGCGCTTCACGCCAGCGAGCTGATGCAGCGGCCACGTGGGAACCAGGCCGATAATGGTCGCGCAGTTGGGGTTGGCGATAAGGCCGTGATGCCACTTGATGTCGTCGGCATTGATCTCGGGCACAACCAGCGGCACCTCGGGATCCATGCGGAAGGCATGGCTGTTGTCGACCACGACGGCGCCGCGCTTGACGGCCTCGGGCAGTAGCTCCTTCGCGATGTCGTCGCCGGCAGCTCCAAGCACAATGTCACAGCCCTCAAAGGCCTCGGGACAAGCCTCTTCGATCACGATCTGCTCGCCACGGAACTCGACGGTCTTGCCCGCAGAACGCGCGCTCGCCAGCAGCTTGAGCTTGCCAACCGGGAACTCCTGCTCGTTGAGGCACTCGAGCATCTGGGTGCCCACGGCTCCCGTCGCGCCCAAAATAGCAACCGTGTACTGTTTCACGCTTCCCCCTTTAAAGGTTGTGGCTTTTGCCCGCACGCCAAGCAGGCCGATTATTGTTGCCAGTGTATACAAGAACGGGGCGGGCACGAAACCCGCCCCGTCGAAACGAAACCGAAACGAAACGCCCCGCCATAGATTTTTGAGGCAAGTCCAAAAATCTACTGGGATAGCAGCTACTTGTGGAGCGCGACCAGAGCGGGATCGACCGGCGCGGGAGCCTCCAGATCGGAGACCTTCACAATGCCGTTCTCGTCGGAGAAGGCGCGGTAAATGGTCTGAATCGCCAGATCAAAGTCCTTCTCCTCCACACCGATGATGATATTGATCTCGTCGCAGCTCTGCGAAATCATACGCACGCTCACGCCAGCCTGGCCAAGCATGCCAAACAGGTGGCCCGAGATGCCGGCACGACCGCGCAGGTTACGGCCGACGGTCGCGATAAGTGCCAGACCCTCGACAACCTCGATCTCGAGCGGCTCGACCTCCTGCTGAATGTCGCCCACGAGCGAGTACAGTGAATCGTGAACGTCCCGCTCCTGCACCACGGCGCCAAAGCGGTCGACACCGGTGGGCATGTGCTCGACGGAAACGTCATAGCGCTCGAACACCGAAAGCGCACGGCGCATAAAGCCGACGCGGGGCTTGGTGCGGTCGCGGGCGACGTTGATGGCGACAAAACCGCGCTTGCCGGTCACGCCGGTAATGATGGGCTCCGCCTCGCCTTCATCAGCCGTCTCGCTAATGATGGTGCCGGGGTCCTGCGGCGCATTGGTGTTCTTGATGACCAGCGGAATGCCTGCCTCGCGCACGGGGAACACGGCTTCCTCGTGCAGGACGCTTGCGCCCATGTACGAAAGCTCGCGCAGCTCCTCGTAGGTAACGCGCGCAATGGGCTGAGCCTCCGGAACAATACGCGGATCCGCAGAATAGAAACCCGAGACGTCGGTCCAGTTCTCGTAAAGGTCGGCGCCCAGGCACTTAGCCAAAATCGAGCCCGAGATATCGCCGCCGCCACGATCGAGCAGCTTGATCTGGCCCTCACGCGTCGCGCCGTAGAAACCGGGCATAACAAAGCCGCCCTGCTGACCGTACTCCTGCACCAGCTCGGAGGTGCGGTTCATGCTGAGCGTACCGTCGTGATGGAACGCAACGACCGTCGCGGCATCCAGGAACGGCAGGCCCAGGTACTCGGCCATCAGGCGAGCGGTGAAGTACTCACCGCGGCTCACGAGCTCCTCGGTGGAGTAACCGCCCGAGCGGGCGCGCTCGGCAAAGGCCGCGAACTCCTCGCGGATGGGATAGGTAAGCTCCAGCTCGTCAGCAATATCAAAATAGCGCTGGCCAATGTCCTCGAGCAACTCCTCGCACGACACGTGATACTTAACGTGCGCGTTAACCAGGTAGAGTAGGTCGGTCACCTTGGTGTCGCCCTTAAAGCGGCGACCGCAGGCAGAAACCACCACAAAACGGCGGGCAGGGTCGGCATCGACGATGGCCTTGATCTTCTTGAAGTGTTCGGCGTCGGCGACCGACGAGCCGCCAAACTTGGCAATCTTAATCATGGGCTGGAGGTTACCTTTCTAAAAGCCTCTGCGAACCTATTTTGCGTGCTCTGAT
>DBFOIV010000236.1:0-2716 GCA_048489175.1 Collinsella sp.
GCAATATAGCCAGTGGGAACTTCAAGGATGAACTTGCTCACTTGATATGCAATCATCATGCTAGAAATCGCCACCATCGAGAATCCGACGAATTCAAGGTAAACCGTCAGAAAATACAAAATGGTGCTGAAGTTCGACAGAAAAACAAACGTCATATAAAGCAAAACCGTACGGTTTTTCATGCTCCGCCCTCCAAGAGTCAACAATCTAAATCGGAATCTTGGAAAAGCATGAGGGCAAAGCCGTCAGTCATGTGTTACAAGGCGTCAACATTCACTTGACGACACGAGGCCAAATGGCCTCACGAAGCAAGATGACGCAATAGGTGAAGAAATACCGTCTGGTGTCGATCGGTCCAGGCATTTTGTCGATAGCAAAAGTAGATGGGCAAGGCTACGTCATGCGAACCTTCAATAGAGTACTCGCTCACTTCCGACCCATCTGATGCGAGAGAAGAGCCAGAAAAACCCAATATCAATCCCCCGGCTTGAAGAAACTCAGCCTGCGCTCTGTTTCCGTATTCGACGTCGCGGAAGCGGAAATTAACCAGCTGAGCTTCGGGGCATTGATTGATCGCATTGAGACAGGGCGACAAATTAATGGGAACAGCTAACCTGCCGCCCAGTAACTCACGAACGGTCATAGCACCCACAGATTGATGACCCGCTGGGCACGAAAGAACCTTGAGCTCCTTTTCACCCAAGTATTTCGAAGAAAGGACACTGTCCCTTGGTTCCTCAAATGAGATGGCCGCATCCGAAATGCCAAGCACAAGTGATTCAAAGCATGTAGCCGTTGGCTGATGCCACACATCAAGGTGAATCTGAGGGTGCGAGCTTTCAAACGAGTCGTACCAGTTTTCGGAAAAAAGACGCCCCCGCCCGTGAAGACAGGGGACGTAAAGACGAAAGTGGCCGTCGGGCGAAACGCCACCGTTCCCCGATTGGGTGTACTTTTTGAGATCGTCGACTTGTGCCAGGATCACGCGTGCACGACGCGCAAATTCTCTGCCCGCCGGAGACAAAACAGCCTCCCCCGCCGATCGATTGAGCAAAACGATCTGATACTCAGACTCCAGTTTCTTAATTGCCGACGAGACAGCCTGTGGGCTCACGTGAACGGCGCGAGCCGCTTTGCGCACGCCGCCGTAGTTCGCTACCGCTTGAAGGTATTCGAGTTGAGAAAACTGCATAGGTTACTCCAAAGGCAGCCAAGGCGACGGGCCGTGCGTCCTCAGATGAGGTTCTCGCCCAGGTTCTTGCCGCCGAGGACGTGCATGTGGAAGTGCATGACGGTCTGACCGGCGTTGACGCCCTTGTTGGAGATGACGCGGAAACCGTCCTCCAGACCCTTGGCCTTGGCGACCTCCTGGATGGCGTGGGCCATGGCGCCCATGGTCTCGGCGGGCACGTTATCGGCGATGTCACTGTAGTGCTTCTTGGGGATCACGAGCGTGTGGACCGGCGCCTGGGGATTGAGGTCGTCGAACGCGATGACCTGGTCATCCTCGTAGACGACGGTCGAGGGGATCTCGTGGTTGGCAATTTTGCAGAAGATGCAATCACACATGGTTGGTTCCTTTCTCACAGACCAAGGTAATTATATTTGGTCGGGATGGTTAGAACGAAAGGTTGTCGTCGGTGTTGGCGGCTTCGCCGTCGGCGAGCACGTCGTTGCCGTCGACGTCCTTCAGGAGCACCGAGACCTTCTGCTCGGCATCGGACAAGCGGGTACGCAGGCTCTTGAGGAGCTCGACGCCGCGGGTATAGCTCTCAAGCGACTCCTCGAGCTCCATATCACCCGACTCCAAGCTGCGGATGATGAGCTCCAACTCCTGTGAAGCCTGCTTGTACGTAAGCTGCTCGACCGGGGTCTTCTCTGCCATATCTGTTTCCTTTCCTAAAGGTTTATCGCTATGAAACGCGGCCTACTCGACCGTATCGACCGTTGCCGCCACGTTGCCGTCTGCCATGCGCACGCGAATGGCGTCACCGGGCTTAAAGGTCTTGGCGCTCGTGGCCACCCCATCATCGCTGTACGCGATGGAATAACCACGGGCAAGCACCTTGAGCGGCGACAGGGCATCGAGCGAGGCTGCCGCACGGCCCAGGTCGGATGCTGGCTTGTTGAGCATCGTGCGCCCCTGATGCTCCAGGCGGGAGCTTGCGAGCGTGAGCGCATGGCGCTTGCCATCGAGTCCTGAGGTGCTTGCGATCAAGCGCTCGGGCAGACGCTCAAAGTTGGAGCGGAATGCCCCAACCGAACGCGTTATGGCGCCGGACAAACGATCGGCCGTCAGGGCAAGCTCAGACTCGCGACGCTCAACCATAAACGTTGGGTCGTTGAGGCACGGGCGGCACGCAGCCGCATCGAGCGCATCGCCCAAGCGAGCCGTATAGGTATCCCAGGCACGGCGACCGCGCTGATCGAGCATCTCCAGGTCGACCTGGGCCGACCCAATCATCGATGCCATCGCAGCACCCAGACGTTGATAGCGCGCCTCGAGCACATCGGCCAACTCCGTCATAGCCGGCGCCACCGATTCGGCCGCCGCCGTAGGCGTGGAGGCGCGACGGTCGCTCACCATGTCGCAAATCGAGGTATCGGGCTCATGGCCAATGCCGGTCACCACGGGCACGGGACAAGCCGCCACCGCGCGGGCAAGCTCCTCGTCATTAAAGGTCATGAGGTCCTCAAAGGAGCCGCCGCCGCGCAC
>DBFOIV010000237.1:0-5885 GCA_048489175.1 Collinsella sp.
GCCCTGCAGCCACTGGAAGGCCGCAGCACCTACGACGACAATCGCGAGCTTGGTAACGAGCGGCAGCAGCGCATCGAAGTCCACCTGCCCGGCGGCGACGATAAGGTCGATGCCCTCGCCAATGAGAATGGGCGTGTAGAGTTGTAAGATCACCGAGACGGCGGCACTCACAAACGACGCTACAAACGAAATGCGATGCGGGCGAACATAGCCCAGCAGGCGGCGGGTCACCGCACCCACGGGATAGCGCTCGGGATCGCCGGGCTGGCGCGGACCGTCTCCCAGGTCGTTGAGGCTATCGTTGCAGGACACGTTGGCCGTCATCGTGGCGACAGAACCGGAAGAAGTATACGGATTCATTTAGCAGCCCTCCTTTGCGCAGACAGATGCGGGGGCGGTCGGGGCGCCTGGGGCGGACGCGGGCGCCGCACTCCCCTGCTGGCCCTCGAGCTCCTCGCGGCGCAGCTGCGACTGGCAAATCTCGCGATAGAGCTGGCAGGTCGCGTACAGCTCGTCATGCGTGCCCAGACCCGCAACCGAGCCGTGGTCGAGTACGCAGATCATGTCGGCATCGCGCACGGTCGAGACGCGCTGGCTTACGATGACGGTCGTAAGCGGCAGCCCGCCCTTGGCGGCACCGCGCACACTGCGCTCGCGAATGGCATGGCGAAGCGCCGCGTCGGTCTTAAAGTCGAGCGCCGAGGCGGAGTCGTCCATGATCAGAACCTGTGGCGAGCCCACTAGGGCGCGCGCGATGGTCAGACGCTGGCGCTGGCCACCGCTAAAGTTCTTACCGCCCGCCTCGACCGGGGCGTCGAGCCCCTTCGGCTTGTTGCGCACGAACTCGCTCGCCTGCGCCATATCGAGCGCTGCCCAGAGCTCCTCGTCGGTCGCCGACTCGTCACGCCAGGTCAGGTTGCTGCGGATAGTGCCGCTCACCAGCGACGCACGCTGCGGAACGGTCGCGACCACGTGGCGCAGCTGGTCGAGCTGCCAGGCGCGCACGTCGGAGCCCATCACGTACACGCTGCCCACGCCCGCATCATACAGGCGCGGGATAAGCGAAACGAGGGTCGACTTACCGCTGCCCGTGCCGCCGATAATGCCGAGGGTTTTGCCCACCGGCAGCTCCAGAGTCACATCGCTCACGGCATTTGCCGCGCCGGCGCCAAACGAGAAGCTCGCATGGTCAAAGCTCAGCGCAGGGACCGGAACAGCGCCACCCGTCAGGTCGCTCGGCTCAGGCAGCGCGACCGGCTGGTTGCCCTCGTCAGCGATGCTCGGCACGCAATTGAGCACCTCGTTGATACGCGACGCGCTGGCGCTCGCCTTGGTAAAGACCACGACCAGGTTGGCGACGTACACGATGGAGGTGAGCGTCTGCGTCATGTAGTTCACAAACGCCATGACCTGACCCTGCGTGAGCTCGCCCACGTTGACCTGGATGCCGCCCACCCACAGGATGGCGCACACGCCCAGGTTCATCACAAGAAACGTGACGGGATTAAGGATCGACGAGAGCTTGCCCACCGCGATGGCAGTATTGGCCTGGTCATCGGCGGCTTGGGCAAAACGTTCGCGCTCGTGGTCCTCACGCACAAAGGCGCGAACAACGCGGGCGCCCGAAAGCCCCTCGCGGCAGATAAGCGCGATGCGGTCGAGCTTTGCCTGCAGCTGCCTGTAATACGGGATACAGCGCGCCATGACAAACCAAAACACCAGGCCGATAGCGGGCGTGCAGATCAAGAAGATCATGCCGAGCTTAAGGTCGATGGCAAGGGCCGCGCACATAGAGCCCACCGCCAAGAAGGGCCAGCGGATGAGCATGCGTACGCCCAGCGCCACAGCGAGCTGCACCTGGTTGACATCGTTGGTGATACGCGTGATGAGCGACGGCGTGCCAAAACGGTCGAGTTCGGCATAGCTCAGCTTGTTGATGTGCTGGCAGAGCGCGCCACGAATGTCGGTGCCCATGCCCTGCGAGGTGAGCGCCGCCATCTTTTGGCAGACGAGCGTAAACGAGATGCCGATCACAGCCATGGCGGCGAGCACCATGCCGTAGTGGACGACAGCGTTCACATCGCGTGCGCCGATGCCCTTATCGATCATCTGGGCAATCACCAACGGCGTCAGCAGGTCAAAAATCACTTCGATCAGCTTGCACGCAGGGCCGATCACCATATATCGGCGAAACTTACCACCAAAACGCCTGAGCAGCTCAATCATAAAAAGGCACTCCCTATCATCATCTCAATTCAATCTGATTCATGATAGTACGGAGAACCCTGGAGATGCGTAAGCAACTCGTTACAGATGTAAGGGCAACGGTCACTAGCGCCCAAGGCACGTAGCAGCCGATGTTTTGGCAACGCCAGCGAGCGGCATAACGCCGGGGATTCAATTATCAGATAAATGTGACCCTTCAGGCGGTTTTGGTCGGCTACCCGCGGGTGCCGGCAGGGCGCTTGGTAGTCGAGCGATCCCGCAGGCGAAGCCGAGGACCAGCGAGACACCAAGCGCCCTGCCGGCACTCGCGGGTAGCCGCGGCACCAAAAAACGCCTGCGCACTCGATGGATTCGGATGCCCGACAGAGGCTCCTTATGGCTGCTTCCTTCCGGACCTGACCAGATTCGGAACATGTCGTCATCCGAACCCATCGAACGCGCTAGGCGCTCGATATATCTTACCCGCTCCCGCCCGATGGGGCAAGGTAGCTAATTTGGGACGGGGCTTTTTGACTACTTGGGCAATCAGATCGACAGGTAGTCAAATAAGCCCCGTCCCAAAAAGACTGGTCTGCTGCCGTGCCACAAAAGGGGCCTATCTACTACGTTTAGGCCGCAGGGGTCAACCATAGCCGGCTTTTTCGAAAATCGGCAAGCTTTCTACCTGCGGTTTTAATTTCACAAAATCCGGGATGGTCAAGGGTGCTCGGCTAAACGTAGTAGATGGCCGCATTTCATGGCGGACGGTCCGACCCAAGGCCCAAGGCGACCAGCCTCGGATAGCCATTCTCGAAGTTGCGGTGGAATAGTTCCTGTTTTTGCCGCCTGAGCCGCCAAACAGGAACTATTCCACCGCAACTTATAGGGAGTTGGGTTTTAGAGGCGGGCGAGGTCGTAGGCTTGGGCGGCTGCTTCACCGGCGCAGATGAGGTTGGTTGTGGCTTCCTGGGGGTCGAGCGCTTGGTCAAGAGGCATGGGCCTGCGGCAGACCGGCAGGACCAAGTCGATGCCCTGACCATACACCGCATCCAAATTATCCGCACGACCGCCCACGACGGCGACTACCGGCTTGCCATAGCGATTGGCACGGCGGGCCACGCCCACCGGTGCCTTGCCGGCAGCGGATTGCTCGTCCATGTTGCCCTCGCCTGTAATGACCAGGTCGACATCGCGCACGCGCTCGTCAAACCCAATCAGATCGAGCACCGTCTCCACGCCCGAACGCAACTCAGCACCGAGCGCCAGCAGCGCGGCGCCCAAGCCACCTGCCGCGCCCGCGCCAGGCACGCCGAGCACCGAGCCAAATGTCCGCACGCCCTCGGGCACGCGCAACAACCCCTGAGCCCGCACCCCGGTAATCGCCGCATCGAGCAGGCGGCCGTAGCCGACCATCCAACTGTCGTACCTGCCCAGCGCTTCGACATCGTCTGTCGGCAGGCCCTTTTGCCCGCCAAACACTGCAAGTGCCCCACGACGCCCCACGAGCGGGTTCTCGACATCAGAGAGCACGACGATACGCGCGCTATTCAGCGCCCGAAGCGCCGGTGCCAAATCGATACTCGCCACCTGCTCAAGCCCCGCGAGACCAGGGGCGACATCGCAGCCCTGATCATCGACCACACGCGCGCCCAGCGCCTGCAGCATGCCGGCGCCACCGTCGTTGGTGGCACTGCCGCCCAGACCAATATAGATAGTCTTTGCCCCAGCACGAACCGCTCGAAGCATGAACTCGCCCACGCCATAGGTCGTAGCGGCCAACGCCGCCGGCTCTGTGCAAGGCGAATACCCAATACCCGCCGCCTCGGCCATCTCGATTACAGCCGACTCGTGCTCGCCGTCCACCAGCATCCGGGCAGACACACAGTCGCCCAGAGGGCCTGCGACTTCACATGCCACGACCTCACCGCCGCACGCGGCAACGGCATCGAGCGTTCCCTCGCCGCCATCCGCCAGCGGCAGCGCGCTTACCTGGGCATCGGGCCACACGCGGCGCACACCTTCGGCAACGGCCTCCTCCGCCTGCGCGCTCGAAACGCTGCCCTTAAAGGAGTCGATCGCCAGCTGCACACGGCGGGGCCGGCGGCACGCGGCACCAAAATCGACCGCCCCAACGGCAGTATCTTCGACACCCGCAAGCGCCTCGGCGTGGGCGGTATGCGCCTCAAGATCGGCCCCACAACCGCAGCCAGCACCATCGGTGCCACGCAGCCCACTAAAATAGCCGCTCAACACCTCACGACACTCATCCGCCAGCACGCCGGCATGTACGTTAAACCGATGATTCAGGCGCGAATCGGCATTCAGGTCGTATAGCGACCCCAGAGCGCCCGCTTTAGCATCGGACGCGCCGTACACGCAGCGCCCCACGCGCGCGTTAACCATAAGCCCCGCGCACATGCAGCAGGGCTCGAGCGTTACATAGACCGTGCAATCGGAAAGGCGCCAACGACCGAGCGACCGCGCGGCGGCGCATAGGGCCGCAAACTCGGCATGCGCCGAAGGGTCCTGGTCGAGCTCGCGGCGATTATGCGCCCGCGCGACGATCTCACCCGCGCGCACCACTACGGCGCCGATCGGCACCTCGCCCACCGCCGCGGCGGTACGCGCCTCCGCCAGCGCCTCGCGCATGAACTTCTCATCGATTCCGGTGCTCGTCATCGTTCGCCTTCCCTGTTGCAAATTCAAAACGATGCTATCATTACAACTCACGGAGAGATGGCAGAGCGGTTGAATGCGGCGGTCTTGAAAACCGTTGAGCGCGAGAGCGTTCCGGGGGTTCGAATCCCCCTCTCTCCGCCACTCCTAGTGATGCACCGGTGTCATGGTCCGCTCAAACAACGCATCGACCACGTCGGCTATCTCAGGTCGACGCTCAAGATCGTGGCCCGATTCCCACCATATCGTGAAAAGTCGAATAATACCGCCGGCGACAAACTCAGACGTCGTCTCGAGTGACACGGGGGCCAGGGCATCCTCGGCAAGCACGTTCATCACACGCTCGCGGATGGAGCGGGCAATGCGGTCGCAAATAACGTTGGTCAACATGCCCGACATGCTGCTTGCCAAAATGTTATCCATGAGCCGCTCGTGCGTCAGAATCAAATCCATGGCATCGTCCAAAATCGCGTGCCGAAGCGCGCGCACGTCCTCGGCAGACACTGCGCCGGCCTCATCGGGCTGTTTTTGCGGCAAGCCCGACATGAGCTCATCGATATAAAAGGCAAAGTAATCGTTCTTGTCGCGAAAGTGCTTGTAGAACGTCGTGCGGCGAATCATGGCCCGGTCGCACAGCATGGCAACCGTCAGGTCCTCAAAACGATGCTCTTCCAAAAGCTCGGTAAAGGCATCGAACAGGGCGCGGTAGGTTTTCTTAATGCGAAGGTCCACTGGCATCGCCATCCTCAGGGCAAAGACAACACTCGTCAATCTGTCGCATATCTTACACCTGTACCTCGCGCGCTTTGCCCCGGTGCCGGCCCCGCCGAAAACACAACGCTTACCGGAAAGTTCGGCACGGCAAAACGTTGCGGGTATACTAGTAGCGTTATACCAACGGCAGCTGGCGCATGCCGCCGCGGCCATTCGAAACGGAGACATCATGATTACCGTCATCATCGGCATCGTTGTTGTCATTGTGATTGTCTGCGCCATCGCCGGCA
>DBFOIV010000238.1:0-6386 GCA_048489175.1 Collinsella sp.
AGGCCAATCTGCTCTATGACCTGCTCGAGCACAGCGAGCTGTTCCATAGCACTACGCAGGCCGACAGCCGCTCCATCGCCAACGTCACCTTCCGCACCGGCGACGCCGAACTCGACGCGGCCTTTGTCGCAGGCGCGGCCGGGCACCAGATTCAAAACGTCAAGGGCCATCGCCTGGTGGGCGGTATGCGCGCCAGCGTCTACAACGCCGTAACCATGGAAGACGTGCAGGCACTGGCCTCGTACATGAAGGACTTCGAAGCGCAGCATAGTTTGAGCCCGCGATCTAACTAGCCCGCAGCACGCGGGCCGACCAGCCATCTCAAACCACCCTGTTTAGATCAAAACCTGCTAAGGAGTTTTTCCATGCGTAAGATTAAGACCATCGACGATATCACCAAGGACGGCAAAGTCGAGTTTGGCGAGGGCTACGAATTTGTGAGCACCGCCGAAGAGGCCGACGCGATCCTGATGCGCTCGACCGACCTGCACGGCTACGAGCTGCCCGAGGGCATCCGCGCCATCGCCCGCTGCGGTGCCGGCGTCAACAACATCCCCGTCGAGGAGTACGCCAAGAAGGGCGTCGTCGTCTTTAACTCCCCCGGCGCTAACAGCAACGCCGTTAAGGAGCTCGTCCTAGGCATGCTGGTGCTCTCGAGCCGCGGCGTGGTGCAATCGATGAACTGGGTGCGCGACAACGCCGACGACCCCGAGATTCAGGTCGATGCCGAGAAGGCCAAGAAGGCCTTTGTGGGCCGCGAGCTCAAGGGCAAGCGCATCGGCGTCATCGGCCTGGGCAACGTGGGCTCCAAGGTCGCCAACGCCTGCGTCGACCTGGGCATGGACGTTTACGGCTACGACCCGTTCATTTCCGTCGAGCACGCGTGGGTGCTGAGCCGCGAGGTGCAGCGCGTGGGCACGCTCGAGGATCTCTGCCGCGGCTGCGACTACCTCACCGTGCACGTGCCCAGCAAGGCCGACACCATCGGCATGATCAGCACCGAGCAGATTAACCTGCTGGCACCCGACGCCGTGCTGATCAACTACGCGCGCGAAACCATCATTGACGAGGATGCCGTCGACGCCGCCCTGCGCGAGGGCAAGCTCAGCTGGTTTAGCTGCGACTTTGCCACGCCCAAGACGGTCAAGATGCCCAATACGTTTATCACCACGCACTCGGGCGCCGGCACCGGCGAGGCCGAGGCCAACTGCGCCGACATGGCCATCAGCGAGCTCAAGGATTACCTGGAGAACGGTAACATCGCACACAGCGTCAACTACCCCGCCTGCAGCATGGGCAAGGCGCGCGCCGCGAGCCGCATCGCCTGCCTGCACGCCAACGTGCCCAACATGATCGGCCAGATCACGGCCATCCTGGCCAAAGACAACGCCAACGTGCAACGTATGACCAACGAGTCCGCCGGCGAGAACGCCTACACCATGTTCGACACGGACGAGCACCTGGACGGCAGCACCATCGATGCGCTCAAGCAGATTCCGTCGATGTATCGCGTTCGCGTGATCAAGTAGCGTCGGCGCCAAGCCTGCCAGACAGACCACGACGACCATTCGCCCCCCGTTTTCACGAAACGGGGGGCGAATTTCGTGCTCCCGGCGACTTGAAAAGTGCTACACAGAACAAGTTATTTCGGATAATAGACAGTGAGGCCCTAGTCGCTAAGCACAGCTGCTTTTATCAACAGCTTTATCAGGGGTTTTAGTAGGTAAAAATCGATCTCTATATGCCAAATTAAAGTTGACTGTCCATTTTCCGAAATAACTTGTTCTGGGTAGCACTTTTCAAGCCAATTCCAGGGAGCAATTGAAGCCTTTTCGCAACTAAAACCCTAGTTCCCGCGACCGTTTTCTACCTGCACAACTACATTCCCGCCCAATCGATAAAAATCTCCTCACGAAGCCGCCGTTCGAGCTCCTGCTGCCGCGGCGTCTTGTCTTTCAGCGGCATATCGAGATAGGACATGATGAGTTCCATCACCACGCGGAAGGCATCGGAGTCGACTAGCTGACCATAGGTCATTAGAACGACAGGATATCCCATCGTCTGCAGGGCCGTCGTTCGATCGGAGTCCGAGATCTTGGATTCTATGGATCCGTGAATTGCTTTACCCTGGCATTCAACCAGGCACTCTCGGCTGCCGTCCTTATTTGACAGCAGGATATCGGCGTAGCGCCTATCAAGCCCCGAAATCAGGCGAGCGCTGCGCGTCATGCGAATCTCGACGTTATTGGTGAGGTGCAGCCCTTCGCCGCCGCGCAGCCTCGAAAGGCCAAACAGCATCGAAGCCTGGACCTCGAGCGGCGATGCCACAACCCCCGTAATGCATTTCGCGGCACGTGTGAACGATTTGGCACCGCGGAGTCCCTGGATCTTATTGGCGAACTCCGTTAGTTCAGAGAGCTCGATCAAGGGAGGTCGTTTCCACAAGTCCGTTGGATTCCCAGAGACATCATTTACGTTTTCCCAGCCCGACCGTGCGTCACCCCACCGGTTCCCATATGCCTGTTCAAGTGCCAACTTTACCTGGGACGCAATCTTGCACACGGCAAAGGTGCCGCACATCTCATACATGCACATGATCAGACGCTCGTTTGAGACCGAGGAAGCAATGGTCAACAGCGTAAAGAGCGGGGACGTGACATCGAGGCCAAACTCTGTCTGCCGCACGGAGCCAAACGGCCTCTCCCCGTTCCAAACATGCCTGATAATGCGACCGCCTTTACGTCCGCAGCCGCCCTGCGCCAACATGTGTAACGGGGTGCCCAGGAAATGCTTGACAAGCGGATGCTCACAAAGGCGCTCCCTGCGCGGATCGTCCGCAGAATCGGGCAGGTCCGGCATTATTGCCAAGACCTGTGGAGGTATCCGGTGATACCGAAAGGCAGATATGTCGCACAGCATGTCGTCCATGAAGGGTACGTACCCACTACGTCGTTTGTGAGCCCGCCCAGACGACAAACGCGATGGCTTAGCCTGCGAACGGTAAATACTGCTACGTGCACGTCGTGATCTCTCAGGAGGCTTACAATCAGTTTGGAAAACAAACTGATTGTGAGGTTGCATATGGTTGATGAGGACTTTGCCTGGCGGCTTGCGCAGGAGCTTGTGCGAATCGACAGCTCAGACCCGGGCGCGTATGAGGATGAAATTGAGCGGCATATCAAAGCGTTGGTTGAGGAACAGTTGGCGCAGCTGAGCCATCCGGTACTCGATGCCGTGCAGATTGCAGAGCTCGAAGTACTCCCCGGGCGCCGCAACCTTATGGTCACCGTGCCGGGCCAAAGCGACGAGCCACGGCTCGTCTATATCTGCCATATGGATACCGTTACGCTGGGCGATGGCTGGGACGCGGACATTCCGCCGCTCGGAGCGATCGTGCGCAACGATAAACTCTATGGCCGCGGTGCCTGCGATATGAAGGGTGGCCTGGCCTGCGCCATTGCCGCATTGGTCCATACGCTCGAGCGCGTGACGGCAGAAGGCGAGCTGCCCCGCCGCGGCTTCTCACTCATTTGCTCGGTCGACGAGGAGGACTTTATGCGCGGCTCAGAGGCCGCGATCGATGCCGGCTGGGTCGGCTCGCGTGAATGGGTGCTGGACACCGAGCCCACCGACGGACAGATCCAGGTGGCGCACAAGGGGCGTACGTGGTTCGAGATTGAAATGGCTGGCGTGACGGCGCATGCGAGCCAGCCCTGGAAGGGCGCCGACGCCGTCGCCGCCATAGCCGAGGCCGTCTGCGCGCTGCGCCATGCGTTCGCGGCTCTGCCCGTACATGATGAGCTGGGACCATCGACCATCACGTTTGGACAGATCGAAGGTGGCTACCGTCCCTATGTCGTGCCCGACCATGCCAAGGTCTGGATCGATATGCGCCTGACCCCGCCGACTGATACGGCCGCCGCGACGCACATGGTAGAGCAGGCCATCGCCGGCGCCGAAGCCGCGGTCCCCGGCTGCCATGGAAGCTATACCGTGACAGGCGACCGCCCCGCCATCGAGCGCGACCCAGGCTCTCCCCTTCTTGCTGCGCTCAAGCGTGCCGCCGATGACGTGACGGGCACGGACACGACCGTCGGCTTCTTTACCGGCTACACCGACACTGCCGTCATTGCCGGCAAGACGGGTAACCGTAGCTGCATGAGCTATGGCCCAGGCTCGCTCGCACTCGCCCACAAGCCCAACGAATATGTGCCCCACGCCGACATCGTTCGCTGCCAGAGCGTGCTCATCGCGCTCGCCGACAACACGCTCTGGGGCGCGGATGGCCAAGTTGGGGCATAATAAGCCGCGAACAAACCGACTCGCGCGTTAGGACCGCCCATGAAAGCACTCCCGTTTCCCTGCATCCGCCCGGCTCAGGACCACGTGCTCGAGGCGCTACCCGCAATGGGCAGCATCCTGAGCGGCAACGATGCTCTGCGCGGAGCCATTGCCGATGGCCTGATGCTTAAGGACCCAGGTGCGGCGTATTACGTGTACGAATGCTCGGACGAGCCGGGACGCGTGACGGGTGTCGTGGCGATTTGCCCGGTTAACGTGCTGACGGGCAGCGACGAGGCTGCTGCCGAGAGCGTCGACGCACTCGCCGCTGCGCACGCGATCGCTGAACTCAAAGTTCAGCCTCGTCCCGTGTCGCTCGCCTACGAGGCCTCGCCCGTCATGGATATCATCCTGGGCGCCGCCAAAGAGGGCGCCTCGCTCTACGCCGTCACCGATCCTGCGGGCATTACACACCGCGTGTGGGAGGTCAAGCGCGAGGACGCCGTCGGCGCCATCCGTGCCATGCTCGACCAGGCGCCGGAGCCGGTACTGGCCGACGACCCTGCCTACGCTGGCGCACTAGTCGGGGCATCACAGCTCCTGGCCGATGAGGCCCGTTCCGCCGGAACATACACCGGCAAGGAGCCGTTCAACTTTACCGTTGCCGTGCTCTTCCCCGCTGCGCAGGTCAGCGGCGGCGCACCGCAGGTTCCGACGGGTCTGCTCACGCACCAAGTCGCGCGGTTCTAGCAAGACCAGACCGTCCAGCACAAAAATCGGCAGCTCAACAAACAGGGGGCGGAGATGCAGCAGGTACATGCATCTCCGCCCCTTTTGCGTCGAGAAGTTATGCCGGCGACCCGTGCCGCCACGCTCACGTTATCCCCGCTGCGGGCCTGCTGCCGCCACGAGCGGTTCAAGCCCCAGCTCGCGTGCGTAATCCTCCTGCGTAAAAATCTCAATCAGCTCAAACGTGTCGGATTCGTCGTCAAACGCAAAGTGCAGCACCGCGCAGTTGCCCGGCACGCGATCGCGCTCGTCGGCCGCCGCACCCTTCACGTGATCCATAAACTCCTTGATGGCCGAGCCATGGCTTACCGCGAGCACGCACGTATGGTCCGGACGCTGCATAAGCTCGATCAGCGTCGCCACCATGCGCTCGCGCACTTGCATCTGGCCCTCGCCGCCAAACTGGCAATAGAAGTCGCGCCACGGGCGCTCGGGCATAAGCATCACGCGCTCGGCCTCAAAGTCGCCAAAGAACCACTCGCGCAGACCGTCCAGGCGCTCGTACGCCAAGCCCGGCCACAAGTTGGCGATAGTCTGCTCGGTGCGATGAAGCGTGGAGGTGTAGGCATGATCGGGCTCAATGCCACGCGCACGTAAAAACATGCCGGCGCGCGCCGCCTGGTCGCAACCCAACTGCGTAAGCGGCGAGTCACTCCACCCCTGAATGATACGCTTAAGGTTGAATATCGTCTGTCCATGACGAACCAGATACAGGTCTTTATTCATAGGGGTCCTTTCGTTCGTTACCAACCCAAGAGCGAAAACGCCCCGTCGCAATAGCCAAAATGAAGCACGGCACCGTTGTCGGGTAGCTCCCCCTCGCCAGTCACATACTCAAGAAACTCCTGGCAGGCTGAGCCGTGGGAAACCGCCAGCACGCAGTCGTGCTGCGGCCTGGCCATGATGCGGGACAGCGCCGCGACCATACGTGTGCGAAGCTCACTTTCCGACTCGCCACCAAAGGCAACCGGATAATCACCCCAGGGCTGCGGCGGCATATCGCGATTTGATGTGCCCTCCAGCGAGCCAAAATGCCACTCACGCAGGTCATCGAACAGCTCAATGGAACGGCCCTCGCCAACGATAAGCTCGGCCGTATGCCGCGCCCGGCCCAACGGCGAGGAATACACATGGTCAAAGGCCACGCCGCGCGCCTCAAACGCCGCGCGCGTCGCCAGCGCCTGCTCGCGCCCGCGCGCCGTAAGCGGCGAATCGTGCCAGCCCTGCAAAATGCTCTGCACATTGAGCTCAGTCTGCCCATGCCGCACCAAATACAGATCTGCCACACACCCTCCCCTCGTACCACCACAAAGGGG
>DBFOIV010000239.1:0-7327 GCA_048489175.1 Collinsella sp.
GGAGACGGCCATGCCCTACACCATGTTTGCCTCGGCCGTATTCTTTGCGCCCGAGCGCCACGAGGACTGCGAATACCGCCTGGATCCTATCCATATCTACCGTTGCCAAAACGGCTTTTGGGAATGCATGCGTATCCACGGCAGCAGGCAAAAGAGCAGCAAACTCGGCGAAATGATGCGCGCCTGCGACCAACGCCTACGCCTGGCGCTGGACCCCGCCCACCCCCTAAAGGAGGAGAAGGTCCCCAAATATCTGACCAAGATCATCGATGACGAGATCGTGGCATGGCTTTCGTGGGATGCCGCGCACCAGCCCGTCAAGATCGATATCGATTTGAGTCAGCTGGGACACATTCGGAGCGCCGCCGCACAAACGCGTGAGGCGCTTTTGATCGATGAGGAGCGCGAGGACGATGTGCTCGCAGAGGTCGATACGGTGGACTCCGAGCAGCCGAAAGCCGAGCCCGCAGCAGACGCGTTTGTCGAGCCGGTCACGGCGGCCGCAGAGCAGGACGAGGCCGACGAGCCAACCATTTCCACCGAACAGTTTGGTGTCGTGGCGCCGCTTCTTGCGCCGACGCCCCCGCGCGCAGCGGCTGCGCCCACTGACGCCGCGAGCGAACTCGCACCCGCCGCAACCGCGTATCTGCGCGCACTGCTCGAGCAGAACGCAGCGCAAGCGACATCGGCAGTGGCGCACTCGGGCCAGAGCGAGGACATGCTCGTCGATAGCATCAACGAGGCGCTCTTTGACCTGGTGGGTGACACCGTAATTGAATTTGGCGCGGCAGGACCGCAAATTATCGAGGACTACGAAGCAGACGTGAGAGGATACCTAGACTATGAGTGATACCGCATCCGCAGCACCCCGCGTGCCCAAGCGCGTCGCCGCCGTCATTCTCAACTCGCTCAAGGGCGGCGTGGTCCCGCGCATCGGCCTTCCCTACATCACCGTAGGGCGCGAGGTCGAAATCCGCGCCCTGCTCACCGACCTGAGTCTCATCGCCGACGGCGGCGCGAGCTTCCGCTTTCTGGTCGGTCGCTACGGAGCCGGCAAGAGCTTTTTGCTCCAGACCATCCGCACGCACGCCATGGGCGAGGGATTCGTCGTCGCCGATGCCGACCTGTCACCCGAGCGCCGCCTACAGGGCGGCCAGGGGCAGGGCCTTGCCACCTACCGCGAGCTCATCCGCAACATATCGACTAAAACGCGCCCCGAGGGCGGTGCGCTCAACCTAATCCTCGATCGCTGGGTCGCCTCGTGTGCCGATGCCGATGAGTCTGCCGTCAATGCCCAACTGGCCCCGCTCGAGGAAATGGTCCACGGCTTCGACTTCGCCCGTATGCTCCGCCGCTACCGCGCGGCCGTATCCGAGGGCGACGAAGAAGCTATGAGCCGCGTGACCAA
The DNA here is from genome assembly GCA_048489175.1 of Collinsella sp. Classification (GTDB taxonomy): domain Bacteria; phylum Actinomycetota; class Coriobacteriia; order Coriobacteriales; family Coriobacteriaceae; genus Collinsella. The sequence goes on from DBFOIV010000239.1 coordinate 1,409, forward strand.
ATGGATTCGCGGCGAGTACCGCACCAAGAGTGAGGCACGCGCCGAGCTGGGCTCCTCGACCATCATCAGCGATGACGACTGGTACGACTACGTTAAGCTCATTGCGCGCTTTTTGGTCTGCGGCGGCTACAAGGGCATGCTGGTGCTCATCGACGAGCTCGTGAATCTGTATAAGATTCCCAACGCCATCACGCGCCAATACAACTACGAGAAGATCCTAACCATGTACAACGACACGCTCCAGGGCAAGGCGCAGTACCTGGGCATGATCATGGGCGGCACGCCAACCTCCATCGAAGACCGGCGCCGCGGTGTGTTCTCCTACGAGGCCCTGCGCAGCCGACTCGCTCAGGGCCGCTTTGCGCGCGAGGACCTTAAGGACATGCTCGCGCCCATCATCCGTCTGCAGCCACTCACCTACGAGGAGCTGCTGGTGCTCATCGAAAAACTCATGCAGATCCATGCCGGCTACTTTGGCTGGACGCCCACGCTTACCGAGAACGACTTGGTGGACTTCCTCAAGATTGAGTTTGGCCGCGTGGGAGCCGACACGCATCTGACGCCGCGTGAGGTCATTCGTGACTTTATCGAGCTGCTCGACATCCTATGCCAAAACCCCGACGCCAACGTGGCCGAGCTACTGCAAAGCGTCGGCGGCGACGCGCTGGCGCCGGCAACAGCAACAGGCGACACCGGCACCGCAAGCGGCGACCGCAATTTCGCCGAATTCACCATCTAACCTGCCAAAAAGGGACAGGTTTATTTTGGCAGGCTTTATCTGGGCAAACGTCGAGGCAGTAATGCAGCAAGCCACTGCCCACCGCGTTGAGAGATTCGTTTTTGAAAGGAGGCCCCGTGAACGCCTTTGACCGCTACGCCCCGTTTATCCAAGACTTCATCTACTCCCACGATTGGGAGAGTCTACGCTCCATCCAGGTTGCAGCAGCTGATGCCATCTTTAACACTCAGGACAATGTGCTCCTGACGGCATCCACGGCTTCCGGCAAAACCGAGGCAGCCTTCTTTCCCATCCTGACCGAGTTTTGGGAGAACCCGCCCGCGAGCGTTGGCGCCCTCTACATCGGCCCCCTCAAGGCACTCATCAATGATCAGTTCGTCCGCCTCAACGACCTGTGCGAAGAGGCCGATATCCCCGTCTGGCACTGGCATGGCGATGTTTCGCAGTCGCACAAGGCTAAGCTCATCAAAAAACCGAGCGGTATCTTGCAGATTACGCCCGAGTCGCTCGAGGCGCTCCTGATCCATAAGCACATGGCAATCCCTCGTATGTTCTGCGACCTGCGCTATGTGGTTATCGACGAGGTTCATTCGCTCATGCGCGGCGACCGCGGCGGTCAGACGCTCTGCCTTATCGAGCGCCTCTCGCGCATGGCGGGCGTGCAGCCCCGCCGCATCGGCCTTTCTGCCACCATCGGCGACCCCGAGCGCACGGGCGCCTTTCTCTCACAGGGAACAGGACGCGATTGCATCATCCCCCGCTTTGAGGAACCGCGCCGCGTGTGGCGCATCTCCATGGAGCACTTCTACAACTCGGGTCCCCAGGCACAGCAGCGGGGATTCGAGAGCACGGGTCCACAAGAAGCCGAGATGCTTGCTTGCGAGCGTATTGAGCCGGCGGCGCCCGCGGCGCTGCCGGCTGGCGCCCAAGACGTGCGCCACAGCGGACAGCTTACACAGGAGGAACGCCGTCAACGTCGTGAGCGGGCACGGGGCAAGGCCGCTCCCAAAGACCGTCGCACTTCTTCGGCCCCCGAGGGCGAAGTCGATATCCCCCGGGCCGATGAGCAGGCGCTCCTCAACCCCACCGACACCGCGCCCGAAAACGCCGATCCCGGCATGGGCTATATCTTTGAACACACCCGCGGGCGCAAGTGCCTGGTCTTTGCCAACTCGCGCGAGGAGGCAGAGGCCGTGTGCTCCATGCTGCGCAGCTACTGCGAGAGCCGGCACGAGCCCGACCGTTTTCTCATCCACCATGGCAATCTTTCGGCATCGCTGCGCGAAACGGCCGAGGAACTCATGCGCGATGAGGAGCAGGCACAGACAACCGTCACCACCTCCACGCTGGAACTCGGTATCGATATCGGCCGTCTGGAGCGTGCGTTTCAGATCGACGCGCCGTTTACCGTCAGCTCCTTTTTGCAGCGAATGGGCCGCACGGGGCGCCGCGATCTTCCGCCCGAGATGTGGTTTGTCATGCGCGAGGAGGAACCCGAGCCGCGCACGATGATGCCCGAGACCATTCCGTGGAAGCTCCTGCAGGGCATCGCGCTCGTACAACTCTATCGCGAGGAAAAGTGGGTCGAGCCGCCCGAGCTCGATCGACTCCCCTACAGCCTGCTCTACCACCAGACTATGTCGACGCTTGCCAGCACCGGCGAACTCACGCCGGCAGAGCTTGCCCAGCGCGTGCTCACACTCAGCTATTTCCATCGCATCTCGGCCGATGACTATCGCGTGTTGCTGCGTCACCTCATTAAGATCGACCATATCCAAGTCACCGAGGGCGGCGGGCTCATCGTGGGTCTCGCGGGCGAGCGCATCATCAACAACTTTAAGTTCTACGCCGTGTTCCAGGAAAACGAGGAGTTCACCGTTCGCAGCGAATCGGCCGAGCTGGGCACGATTGTCAACCCGCCCCCGCCCGGTGAGCGCATTGCCATCGCCGGCCATTGCTGGATTGTCGAGGAAGTGGACTGGAAGCGTCACACCGTCTTTGCCACGCAGGTCAAGGGCCGGGTGCCGGCCTACTTTGGCGACTGCCCCGGCGACATCAATACACACGTACTCGAGCGTATGCGCAAGGCGCTCAACGAGCACGCGGCGTATCCGTACCTGATGGGTAACGCACGGGCCCGCTTGGCGCAGGCTCGCCATACGGCCGAGATTTCGGGCGCGGGGACCAAGCCGCTCATTAACCTGGGCGGCGACACCTGGGTGCTCTTCCCCTGGTTGGGCAGCTACGCCTTTTTGGCGCTCGAGCGCATGCTCAAGATTAAATGCGCCGCTGAGTTGGGCCTTCGCGGACTCGACCCGTCACGCCCGTACTTTATGCAGTTTAAGATGAAGGCCGACGAGGAGACGTTCTTTGAAGTGCTCGCCGCCGAAGCCGAGAAAGACTTCGACCCCATCGACCTCGTCTATCCCGGCGAGGTGCCTTACTTTGATCGGTACGACGAATTCGTTCCAGAAGAGCTCGTGCGCAAAGGCTTTGCCGAAGGCGTGCTCGACATCGAAGACATGAAGCAGCGCGTTCTCGGCTGGCGCGACCACGCCTAAGACCAGTCTTTTTGGGACGGGGAGACCTATTTGTCGTGAAGAACGGTGCCGAGGAAGTCGGTGTCGAAGGGCACGGCTTCGGCAAAGGCGTAGTTGCCGTCGCTGGCGATGAGCAGGTAGTTCTCCTCGCCGCCGAACTCTGCATCGCCACATGGGACCACCCAAGCATGGTCGAACACCTCAAGCGCCGTGGCGGCACAGTCGCGCAGGAACGTCACATCGCTCCCCTCGTTTGCACTCACGATATTGGCAACGTAGACGCCACCGACATTTAGGCTGCCCCGCACCAAACGCAATGCCTCAACCGTCGCCAGCTCGCGTACGGGCTCGGCACCGCCAAAGCAATCGCTCACGACCACGTCGTAGCGACGATGGCCCACGCTCGTCACACCCAAATACGAGCGAGCCTCAGCGGTTATCACCCGCAGGCGATCGCCCGCCGCGCGCTCCAGCTCGTCTAGGTAGAACCAGCGGCGCGCCAGGCGCGTAATCTCTCCGTCATACTCGATGACGTCCATGCGCGAGCCCTCGTGCGACATCAGCGCGAACTTAGGATAGGCAAACCCGCCGCCACCCAGCACAAGCATGCGGTTGATGCCGTGACCATAAGCATCGTGCATCGCATCCTCGGACTCAAACACGTCGTCAAACGCACGATAGTACGCAAAGACGGGCTCCGCCCAACGCTCACCAACGTAGCTTGCGCTTTGGTAGACGCCGCCTTGCACCAACACGCGAATCTCATCGCCGTCCCCATCGTGCACGCGTTTCACACGCGCCAACCCATTGCGGGTTCGCGCAACCTGCAGACAGGCAGCACGAACAGCGACGGCGGCCGCACCAAGCGCCGCGGCTCCCAGGGCAACGCCGGCAACGACGCCAGCAGAAACACTCGGCTTGTTCATCTAGAGCTCCTTTTGCAGATAGAGTCCATGATCGTAAAAACCCAAATGGCGATAGTACTCGCGCGTACCAATCGCGCTGATCACGTTGATGCGCGTATAACCCGCATCCCGGGCAATCTCGCACGCACGCTCTACGAGCAGACGCCCCAACCCATGGTGCTGGGCCGCCTGGCCTTGATACCCCACGCGCGCCGCCATGCCATACACGTGTACCTCGCGAATCATCGCCTCGTCCGGCATCGTCAGCAACTCGTCCGCATGCGCGGCAACAAACGAATGGTCGGGCAGCGACAACCGCAAAAAGCCCGCGATCTTGCCCTGCGGCGTCACCCACTGCAAAAAGCACTCGTGCGTCACCGGCGTCTCGTACGCCACCTCCTCATCAAGAGATAGCTCATCCAAGTCGGCACCCGCCGTGCTGATCTCGCGATAGCGAATCTCGCGCACCGTCGCACCGTCACCCCGAGCGGCCAAGCGGTTTTCGACGAGCTGACGCAGGTTGGGTTTCTTGTTGCCCACCATGATGTCGTCGGAACTAAAGTCGCGGATCATGCGACTGATGCGGCAGAACGCCGGCGTCACCACGATGTCGTCGGCCAGCACATCGAGCAGCTCTTCCTCGGTATAGGGACGCCACTCGCCGCGCTCGTAGCAGCCCACCAGACGCGAGCCCTCGATGAGCGCACACGGGTAAACCTTGACCTCGTCGGGCATAAAGGCCCCTTCGGTCATAAAGCGTTCGTAGTCGCGCTTGTCCCCCTCGGGCGTGGCGCCCAGCAAGTTAAGCATAAAATGCGCGTGGATCTTAAAGCCAAACAGGCGCGCAAGCGAAAACGCCCGCTCGATCTGCGCCACCGAAATACGACGCTCGTTGATATCGAGCAAATGTTGGTCGAGACTCTGAATACCCATCTGGATCTTGGTGCAGCCCAGGCGGCGGATGAGCGTAAGCGCCTGCGGCGTTACGGCATCGGGGCGCGTCTCGATAACGAGCCCCACCACGCGATGCTTCGCCGTCTCGTTGATGCGCTGCTGACGCTCAAGTTCCTCCATCGTTGCCGTCTGCCACTTGGCAACCTCGCCCCACGGCGTACCAGGGCCGTACAGACGACGCACCGCGCGGTTGTAGCCGCCCACGGCAGCATCCACACGCTCCTGCTCGTCGGCAACGCCAGCAGCAAGCTCAGCCTCGTCTGTCGCAATGCCGGCAACCCGATAGCGCTCGCGGCGCTCTGTTACCACCGGCGGCAGCGCATCGGCGGGAGCGTCATCGAGCAGGCGCCCCGCCTCGGCACGGCTGATGCCCGGACGCGCCAGCATGGGGTTGGCCGCCACGCCGGCGACGGCATCGTCATTGAGCGCACGGAAAAGCTCCGACATAAACCACGTCTGATACCCTTGCGGATAGTCGCTCCAGGTGCCACCGAGCACGATGAGCTCAATCTTATCGGTTGCGTGCCCCATCTGCGAAAGCGCGGTCAGACGAGCGCTCACCTGCAGATACGGGTCAAAGCAATTTTGCTCCGCACGGGCGCACGCCGGCTCGGCGTGCAGGTAGCTTTTGGGCATGCGCAGATCGTTGGGACAAAACAGGCAATCGCCCGAGCATGGCCAGGGCTTGGTGATAACGGTAATGGTCGCCACGCCCGAAGCCGTGCGACGAGGCTTCATACGCAGCACCTGCAGCAGTCGACGTTCCAGCTCGGCATCGACA
>DBFOIV010000240.1:0-3152 GCA_048489175.1 Collinsella sp.
AACGAATCACAGAAACTTCGCCGTCCCTTCGATTCGTGCAGCCTTGGACCTTTCGCATCTAGTCACCAAGGCAACACGCTGCCGCGTCATGATGGGATCAAACGTGAGCGATACAAAGCTAAAGCCAGCAACCAAAAAGCCCGCTACCCGTAAAGCCGCCCCGCACGCGCCGGAACTCACTAAGGACGATGTCTATCTGTTTGGCATCGGCACGTGGGAGCGCAGCTGGGAAAAGATGGGCGCGCACCCCGACACGCAGAACCGTACGCGCGGCTGGCGTTTTTGCGTTTGGGCTCCCGATGTAAAAAGCGTCCATGTCATTGGCGAATTTAACGACTGGGATGAGCAAGCCAACCCGCTGGTGCCCGTGCATACGAGCGCTATTTGGGAAGGCTTTATTCCTGGCGCAGAGCAGGGCCAACTCTATAAATACCTCATCGAGACCAACGAGGGCGAAAAGCTCTACAAGGCCGATCCGTATGCTTTTAAGGCCGAGTGCCCTCCGGGTACCGCCAGCGTGCTGTGGACCCTAGATGGCTACAAGTGGAACGACGCCGCGTGGCTCAAGCGCCGCGCCGGCCACAACCACATGTCGCAGCCGCTTAACATCTACGAGGTGCATATTGGCTCGTGGAAGCGCCACGGCGAAGCGCCGCAGGGCGAGCCCGACGAGTACGGCAACTACCCCGGCCCCATGGACCCCTTCCCCGCGCAACGCGGCGAGTTTTACACCTACGACGACCTGTCGGTGGAGCTCGTGGACTACGTGCGCGATATGGGCTACACGCATATCGAGGTCATGCCGCTTATGGAGCATCCCTTCGATGGCTCATGGGGCTACCAGACGACCGGCTACTACGCCGCCACGTCGCGCTACGGCAACCCGCAGCAGCTCATGCACTTTATCGATGCGTGCCACGAGGCGGGCATCGGCGTGATCATGGACTGGGTGCCCGGCGGTTTTTGCGCCGACTCCCACGGCCTTGCCACCTTTAACGGTCACATGCTGTTTGAGCACGAGATTCACCCCAACTGGGGCACGCATAAGTTTGACTTCGCCCGCGGCGAGGTCCGCTCCTTCCTGGTTTCCAATGTGCTGTACTGGCTCGAGAACTTCCACGTTGACGGCATTCGCATGGACGGCGTGTCCAGCATGCTTTACCTCAACTTTGGTATCGACGACCCCGGCCAAAAGAAGTTCAACAAGTACGGAACTGAGGAGGATTTGGACGCCAGCGCGTTTATCCGCCAGGTCAACTGCGCCGTGGAGGCACACTACCCCGACGTGATGATGATGGCCGAGGAGTCCACCGCGTGGCCGCTCGTGACCTACCCGCCGCAGGACGGCGGTTTGGGCTTCCACTACAAGTGGGACATGGGTTGGATGAACGACACCCTGCACTACATGCAGACCGATTTTCCGTGGCGCCCCGGCAACCACGGGCTGCTCACGTTCTCCATCATGTATGCCTTTACCGAGAACTTTATCTGCCCGCTGAGCCACGACGAGGTCGTGCACGGTAAGTGCTCGCTGATCGGCCGCATGCCGGGCGACTGGTGGCGCCAGTTTGCCGGTCTGCGCACGCTGGCCTTCTACCAGATGACGCACCCCGGTGCCAAGCTCAACTTTATGGGCAACGAGATCGGCCAGTTTATTGAGTGGCGCTACTACGAGTCCATCCAGTGGTTCCTGACCGAGGAGTACGAGACCCACCGTCATCATCAGGCGTTTATCAAGGCGCTCAACCACCTGTACACCGCCGAGCCCGCCCTGTATGAGCGCGGCTACACCGACGACGGCTTTACATGGATCGACGCGGACAACTCCAAGCAGTCCATCGTGAGCTTTGTGCGTCAGGGCGAGGACGTCGATGACGATCTGGTGATCCTGATTAACTTTGACCCGGCGAGCTACGAGAGCTTCCGCGTGGGCGTGCCGCGTGAGGGTGACTGGGAGGTTATCTTTGACTCCGACCGTCCTGAGTTTGGCGGCAGCGGCTATGCCGGCGAGGAGCCCTACACCTGCTCGAGCGAGCCCTATCCCTGGAACGGGCAGATGGACTCCATCGAGATTAAGGTGCCCGGTCTGGCAGGCGTGGTGCTTAAGCGCCGCGGTCCCAGCAGCTACAAGCCGCCCGTGGTCGAGGAGCCCAAGAAGACAACGCGCAAGCGCACGTCCTCGGTGAAGCCCAAGGTCGCGGCTGCTAAGAAGGCTCCGGCTAAGGCGAAGGCTGCCAAGTCTGCCGCCAAAGCCACGGCTAAGCCCAAGACCAAGAAGACAACCACTAAAAAGGCCACTACCAAGGCCAAGGCAGCTGCTGTTAAGGCACATGCCAAGAAAGCGTAACAAAGGCGTTACCACTGCACTTACCCGCCCCGGCGGGGCGTAGGATACATGTCATAACCGTTCCGGGAGAAACATCCCCGGGGGAAAGGAACGTATGAATAAGATCTTCGACAACAAGCAGGAGTTTACCGAGCTCTATCGCGATGCCGTCATGAGCATCAGCGGCAAGAGCGTCGAGGCCGCCAGCGACCTCGATCGCTTTAACGCCCTGGCCAAGCTCGTGGCCGAGAAGGCCCGCACCGTTGCCACCAAGAGTGACGCCCGTGCCACTGCCGAGGGCAAGAAGCGCGTGTACTACTTCTCGATCGAGTTTTTGATCGGCCGCCTGCTCGACAACTACCTGCTCAACTTTGGCGTGCGCGACATGGTCGCCGAGGCGCTCGACGACATGGGCTTTGACCTGTCCGTCATCGAGAACCAGGAGCCCGATCCGGCTCTGGGCAACGGTGGCCTGGGCCGTCTGGCAGCGTGCTTCCTGGATTCCATGGCAGCCGAGGGCATTGCCGGCTACGGCAACGGCATGCGCTACCGCTACGGCCTGTTTAAGCAGGAAATCGTCAACGGCAGCCAGGTCGAGGCCACCGACGAGTGGCTCACCCACGGCTATCCCTGGGAGGTCCGCCGTCAGGACAAGGCCGTGACCATTAAGTTTGGTGGCCATGTGGAGGGCTTTGAGGAGAACGGCCGCACGTTCTACCGCACGGTGGACACGCAGGACATTCTGGCCGTCCCATATGACATCCCCGTTGTGGGCTATGCCGGCGAGACCGTCAACAAGCTGCGCGTCTGGGCCGCCGAGCCGGTC
>DBFOIV010000241.1:0-6008 GCA_048489175.1 Collinsella sp.
GCAGACGGTCGCGCGCAGTGCGTTTGCTCGGCGTTTGGATAACTGCATTGGTCGTTTACCGCAGCCTTAGCTCTCAGCTAATGAATTCAAGTTCAATCCTTCCTACGATGTGCTGTGTACCGGCACGGTAGCCGGATCGTAGGAAGGATGAATAATGGCAAAAGAGGGAAAGAAGCCAATCGGTAAGATTGTCCTAGGCATCATCGTGGTGCTGGTTATTGTCGGTGCCGTGGGCTCTATGGGCGGCAACTCAACCGATTCGTCTGCGAGCGATTCGGCAAAACCTGTCGAGACGACACGGCAGGCTGAGGAGCAAAAAGAACCGCAAGAACCGTATACCATTGCTGACGAGGCTGAAGACACTTCCAATCAGTTTACCTATAAGATCACGGGCACCCTGACCAATAACACGGACAAGGAAAAGAGCTACATTCAGATTGAATATGTTCTGTATGATGCCGATGGCAACCAGGTTGGAACGGCTCTTGCAAACACCAATCATCTGAAGGCGGGCGGCTCCTGGAAGTTCGAGGCGCTGGGTACGGTGTCTCCCGACCAGGTTGCTAGCTGGGAGCGTTCGGACGTAAGCGGTTTCTAGCATGTTGCATGCACTGGGGGAGGTGAAGTCGTATGTCCGATAAAAAGCTGACCGAGGAGTTGCTCAATGAGCTTCTCGATGCGCCGAACATCGATGGCTATATCAGGGAGCACGACTTTGCCGCCCCGTCGCTTTCGGACTACCTGAAGCAGCTACTGCAGGAAAAGGGCTTGGAGCGCTCGCGCGTGGTCCGTATGGCTGATCTCAATGAGACCTTTGGCTATCAGATCTTTACCGGTGCGCGTCATCCGAGTCGCAATAAGGTGCTGCAGATTGCCTTTGCGATGGCGCTGACGCTCAAAGAGACCAACCGTGCGCTGACGGCTGCCGGGGTAAGCGTCCTTAACTGCAAGGACCGCCGCGATGCGATTATCATCTTTTGCATCGATCGCGGGTGCAGTCTCCAAAAGGTCAACGAGGAACTGTATCGCTTTGGCGAGGAGACGGTGAGTTAGCGGCTGATATCTGAGCCGGTAGAGCTGTCGAACAACGATGCAAACGAACGGGGCGCGGATGCCATGGGGTGTCTGCGCCCTGCGCTATGATGGAGGCTATGGATACTCAGAGCCCAACATATTCCGATGACGAGCTGACCGCAGCGCTTGCCGAGCACCTGGCGTCGCTCGATCGCGACGACAGCTATCGCGTGGAGCGTGTACTTAAGCGCTCGTCCGTTGAAGCAACCGAGCTCGTGTACTTTGAAGGAACCGGCGGTGGTTCGCTCGGCCCCTTTGTCCGTAAACGCATCGATGCTTCGGCTCAAATCGGCGGGGCATACGAGCGTCTGTTTGCCGCTCAGCGGGCAGGCAGGCGTTTTGAGCACCTGCCCAGAATCGTCGATTGTCGTCGTGTGGGCGACGAGCTCAACGTGGTTATGGAATACATCGAAGGGGAGACGCTCGGGGCGCTGGTGGACCGTCTGGGAGCCACCCCCGATTATGCGCGTGAATTGTATCCTGCCCTATGCGATGCCGTGGGCGAGCTCCACGCCGGTTTTGCAATAGCGGGGGAGACGTCGGCGCCGGTGATCCATCGCGACCTCAAGCCGTCGAATATCATCGTGACAGGTGCCAACTATACGCCTGATGACGGCCTGACATTTTCATCGCTGGTGATTATCGACTTGGGGATCGCGCGCGTATGGCGCGATGGCGCCGATGCCGACACCGTCAAGTTTGGCACGCGACCCTATGCGCCGCCCGAGCAGTATGGGTTTGGGCAGACGAGTGTGCGCAGCGACGTGTACGCGCTGGGCGCCCTGTTGTTCTTCTGCTTGACGGGAGTCGACCCTAAACCAGGGCTCGACATGCGCGAGCAATGCGAGGCGCGCGGTATTCCCACTCCACTTTCCGATGCCGTCTGCATGTCGATGGCGCTCGATCCGGCCAAGCGTTTTGCGAGTGCGGAAGCATTGGGACGGGCGACGCGCGCGGCATACGATCTGAGTCGCCCCGTGCGGCCTCCTGCGCCTGCGCCTGTCCGTACTCCAGACTCGGAGACAGTGTTGGCGTCCCAAGGGCTCCAGAAACCCGCAGGGCTTCCTGGCCCTGCCGCCTCCGCTGCATGCGGTCTGCTCTCTCGCGTTCCGGAGTCTCTGGGGCGCATTTGGAATACGCTCGTCTGCTTCTTGCTGCTTGTGTTCTTTGCCGGTAGCCACTTTGCCGTCTTTCACCCCACGGGAGCAAACCAAAGCTACCCGACGTGGCTTCTCATAATCGAGTATTTTTTCTTTGTCGATGGCCTTATGGTGCTTATGCATTTTGCGCTGCTCGATAAGCGCCGTCTTCGTCGGCGATTCGCATTGCTCGACAGCTATCGCGGCAAGAAGCTCGCGAAGCTCTTGCTCAAGGCATTGGGTGTGCTGCTCCTATGCATGATCGTCATAGTCGCGGTTGCCAATGCGACCGGCGTCGTCGATACCTCCGCTACCTAAAAGAAAAGGGCCCCATTGGGGCCCTTTGCAGTTGCACTTAGATGCGGTTCATCTGAGCGGCGACTTTGTTGTACCAGTCCTGCCACGTGGGCGGGCAGTACTTTTTGGCCGCTGCCGGGGTAAGGGTGGAGCCGTAGTTGGCGCCCAGATAGGCAACGTGAGCGGAGATGCCCTCGCTCCAGCTGCCAAAGCTGCGCCAACCGCCGCCACGGGCACTCCAGCCCCAGGCGTTGTAAGAATTGGCGCAATAAGCACCCTTGGTGCTCTCGATGCAGGCGATGGCGGGGGACCAACGGGGGTCGACACCGGTATTCCAAGCGGCGACGGCAAAGTTATAGCCCTGGCCTGCCATGGGGGAGCCGGCGAGATAATTGTCGATGCGGCCTGTCCACTCATTAATGAACGAATCGTAATCGGAGTTACCAGTATTGGAGCTGTTCACCGTGGTGTCGATGGTGGTGTTGGTGTTGGTGGCCTGGCTGCTGGAATTGCTGCCGCTTACGCCCTCGCCCGAGAGCTTCTCGGCGGCAGCGGCCTTATCGGCCTCAAGCTTGGCAAGCTCGGCGGCATTTTCCTGCTCGGCTTTTGCCTGCGCCTCGCTGCGGAGCTGCTGGGCCTGCGCCAGCGCGTCCTCGGCGTTTTTCTGCTCTGCCTCAAGTTGAGACTTGGCCTGCTGGAGCTCAGCCTTGTTCTGCTCGAGTTCGGTTTGCATGTTATTGAGCTCTTCGATCTCGTCGACGCTCGAGCTCGTGATCTGGTTGGTGTATTTGCAGGTCGTGATGAACTCACCCAGGCTCTGCGCGTTGACCAGGAAGCTCACGATGGGATTGGTGCCCTTCTGATACTTGTACAGATCGCGCATGGCGGAGCTTGCCTTGGCCTGCTGCTCGGGAAGCTTGGCCTCGATTTCCTCGATGCTTGCCTCATTGGAGTCAATCTGCTTTTGCAGGTCATCGAGTTTGGTGCGGGCGTCGTTGTAGGCGCTCGTGGCGGCTTCGATCTTCTGCTGGGCTGCGGAAAGCTGGTCCTGCGTTGCCTGCGAGGCGGCATACGCCGCAACGGGGGAGAGCATCGGCGTGGCCGTCAGCGCAACGGCGAGAGCGGCGCTCGTGATGATACGAGCCGGCTTCGACGCAATGAGCGCTGCGGTGCGATGATTCGAATGCTGCATCCAGTCCCTCTGCAATCAATCGTAGGTTATGGTTCGAGGTGTATTCTACTACTGCTTTCGACCTCAACTTGAACCTTAAAGGTCCCAAAGGGTCAAGTTGAACTTGAGGCTTTGGCTTTGACCTGCAGTTATGATGAATTGTTGAGAAACCATAGAGTTCAACTTTAACGTTACGGGCGCCTGTTTGAGAAGAGTTTAGGGCTGTAAAAGCTATCTCAACGTGGGGTTTTACAGCTACAGCGCGCCCTCCTGACGAGCCTGCTCAATCTCTTCGAGGGCTTCGGCAGGGGTGAACGAACAGGTGCCATTGCCGAGCTTGACCACCTGTATGTCGTCGCCGGTATGGGCTTCTCCGCCTTGTAGCACCACGCCGAAAATGCCCTCGTGGGGAAAGATACAGTCGCCGGCGAGATAGTAGATTGCACAGCGGGTGTGGCAGACCTTGCCGATTTGGCTGATTTCGACAAGCACCTCGCTGCCAAGCTTGAGCTGTGTGCCCAAGGGGAGCGAGAGCAGGTTGATGCCCCGGGTTGTGAAGTTCTCTCCAAAGTCACCCTTGCGAACATCGAGTCCGCGGGCCTGCGCCGTCTGGATGGACTCTGCGGCCAAAAAGGAAACCTGACGGTGCCAATGCCCGGCGTGTGCGTCGGAGGCGAGGCCAAATTGCTCTATAACGGTGTCGTGTCCATCGGCGACGGGCGACTTGCGCGTGCCCTTGTGTGCCGACGTGTTGATCGAGACGATGCGGTTGGGTCCGTTGTAGGCGTCGTTTGCCGTGCACAGGGGAGCGGTCGCTTTCGCACGTTCCGCCAGCTCGCGCCTCGCGGCATTGAGGATGGGATTATCGGTCGGATGGTCTTGGGGCACGTGTGCGCCTTTCGCTCGAAGATGTCAATACGCTGAATCCTACAACAACGGTAGGTTCATTGCCCATTGTCATACAACGGTGGGCGCCGTCTTCGTGCTGGACGAATACGTCGATTGCCATAGATACGGTGGAGCTTTGGGCGCCGGCGGCTTGGCACGCTAGAATAAATCAGTTGCGCAAAGACCGCCCGTTGTGTGGGCAGTTCATGATAGGAAGTTTCCATGGCATTGCAATTTACAGAGCGCGAGTTCATTCCCGTGCTGCTTGGTGGCGACATCAACGCCTATTCGGTGGCGCGCGCCTTCTACGAGGAGTACCAGGTCAAGAGTCTGGTCTTTGGCAAGTATCAGACGGGTCCCGCGTACCGCAGCCAGATTATCGACTACACGCCCAACGTGGATATCGACACCATGCCCGTGATGCTCAAAACCGTCAACGGCATTGCCCAAGCGCATGCCGACAAGACTATTGTCCTTGTGGGCTGTGGCGACAACTATGTCGCTCTCGTGGCTCAAGCCAAGGATGCTCATGAGCTGGCGGATAACATCGTCGCTCCCTACGCGCCCTACAGCATGCTCGAGCAGTGCCAGAAGAAGGAGATCTTCTACGAGCTGTGCGAGAAGCATGGCGTGCCCTATCCGCACACGTTTACCTTTACCAAGGCGATGCTCAATGCCCAGGGTGAGGCGCCTGCCGAAGTGCTCGACCAGATCGATTTTCCTTACCCGATGATTCTGAAGCCTTCTGACGGCATCATGTGGTGGCAGCATGAGTTCGAGGGCCAGAAGAAGGCCTATGAGATTGCCGACCGCGCCGAGCTGGAACAGGTCATTCGCGATTCGTATGCCAGCGGCTACACCGACGACCTGATCTTGCAGGATCGCGTGCCCGGCAACGACGAGTACATGCGCGTGCTCACCAGCTATTCCGACCGCAACGGTAAGGTCCGCATGATGTGCCTGGGCCATGTGCTGCTCGAGGAGCATCAGCCCCACGGTGTCGGCAACCATGCCTGTATCATTACCGAGCCCAACGACGAGCTCATGGGCGGCGTGCGCAAGTTGCTCGAGGACCTTCACTTTGTGGGCTATTCCAACTTTGACGTAAAGTACGACGAGCGCGACGGCTCGTTTAAGTTCTTCGATTTCAACACGCGCCAGGGCCGCAGCAACTACTACGTTACCAACAGCGGCTTTAACGTTGCCAAGTATGTGGTGGACGAGTATGTGTTCAACCGCCCGTTTGAGCCGGAGTTTGTGACGGCGCAGGACGAGGCCCTGTGGATGGTCGTTCCCATGGGCGTCGTCGACAAGTACGTCAAGGATCCCGAGCTGCGCGCTAAGGTGCATCGCCTGGACAAGGAAGGCAAGGGCGCCGACCCTTCGTTTATGAAGGGCGACTTTGTCTTTAACCGCTGGCTGCGCATGTGGCACACCAA